>JAGREJ010000366.1:0-2390 GCA_020446595.1 Novosphingobium sp.
CGATACCGCCGGCTGGGAAGACGACGACGAGGCCAGCCTGCCGGGACGAATGCGTGCGCAGACCGAGGCTTCGCTGGAAGGCGCCGACGTGGCGCTGTTCGTGATCGATGCGCGTGCGGGTCTGACGCCGCTCGACGAGGAAATCGCCCGCTGGCTGCGCGTCTCGACGGTTCCGGTGGTGCTGGTCGCCAACAAGGCCGAGGGCAAGGCGGGCGAGCCCGGCGTGTTGGAGGCCTATTCGCTGGGGCTCGGCGAGCCGGTCGCCTTTTCAGCGGAACACGGAGAGGGCCTGGCCGAGCTGTTCGAGGAACTGCGTCCGGTGATCGAACCGTTGCAGGAGGCGCTCGAGGCGCAGCTGGCCGATGAGGCCGAGGCGGAATCCGGACCGCTCAAGCTGGCGATTGTCGGGCGGCCCAATGCCGGCAAGTCGACGCTCATCAACCGGCTGCTGGGCGAAGACCGACTGCTCACCGGGCCGGAAGCGGGAATTACCCGCGATTCGATTGCGGTCGACTGGACATGGACCGATCCCGACAGCGGTGAGGCGCGGCCCGTGCGGCTGATCGACACGGCGGGCATGCGCAAGAAGGCGCGGGTCATCGACAAGCTGGAAAAGCTTTCAGTCGCGGACGCTCGCCGCGCAGTGGACTTCGCGGAGGTTGTGATCCTGCTGCTCGACGCCACCAAGGGGCTGGAGCATCAGGATCTCAAGATCGCCTCTTCGGTGCTGGAGGAAGGTCGCGCGCTGGTCATCGCGATCAACAAGTGGGACGTGGCAGAGGATGCCTCGGGTCTGTTCAACGGTATCCGGCACGCGCTCGACGAAGGGCTGGCGCAGGTGCGCGGCGTGCCGCTGCTCGCGGTTTCGGCTCGCACCGGCAAGGGCCTCGACCCGCTGATCGCTGCCGCTTTCGACCTGCGCGAGAACTGGAGCCGCCGCGTGCCTACTGCCGCGTTGAACCGCTGGTTCGACCATGCGCTTTCCGCCAACCCGCCGCCCGCGCCCGGTGGCAGGCGGATCAAGCTGCGCTACATTACCCAGTCGAACGTGCGCCCGCCGACCTTCGCGCTGTTCGGCACCCGGCTCGACCAGTTGCCCGAAAGCTACCAGCGTTATCTGGTGAACGGGATCAGACGCGATCTGGGGTTTGGCTCGGTGCCGGTGCGGCTGATGCTCAGAAGTCCGAAGAATCCCTACACCGGGCGTTGATCGGCGAGTCTCGCTCGATCATTTCTCGTCGGGGAATGGGCAGATGTTCGGATTCTTGAGCCGCGCGATCTCGTATTCCTTGCGGCATTCGTTCCGATTTTTCTCGTTCTTGCAATAGTATGGCTCACAGCCGATGTTGAAGCCCTTTCCGGCAGGGCGTGACAGGGTGACGTAACGCCACACGTCGATGGGGTTGCCCATCATCGAGCCAGTGAAATGCAGCAGGCCGAAGCCACGGATGCGGCTGGGAAAAGCGAACATCACCGTCATTTTCATCTGGCCGACGCCGGGAAGCGGATAGCCGATGTAGCCCTTGTAGCCGGGCATCCTGTCCCACCGGCACGGAAGCAGCGCGCTGACATTGACCTCTTCGATACGGCCTCTGGGAGTCACGACGTTGAAGGTATCGGGCAACTGGACCGGCTCGGTCAGTGGGCGCATCTCCATACGCTGCGGGCCAAGGTCGTTCTTGCCGGTGAAGATCAGCTTGCCAGGCCCGCTGTAGACCAGTTTCAAATCTTCCTTGGGACGACTCTTCAGCAGGACGCCGCGGGGGCCGACCGAGCCGCCCCCGTCGCGGTTAACTGCCAGCCACTTGCCTTCCAGCGGCTGAGCCGATTCGATGGCAAGTCGGCCACACAGGTCGCCCGGAATGGTGATGGCGTTCGATTGCGCATGGGCGGTCTGAACCGCGAGTGGCGAACCGATGATCGCCAGGCAGCAAATCAGTTTGCGAAAGTTCAAGTGTCCCTCCTCGTCGATAGCCATGGCGGCCAACGCGATGCGCATTTCGCATCGCTGCGTCAGGAGGTGTGATTTACCGCCGAGTGGACCTCCTGCGGGTTTCGTGCGCTGCCGAGACCTAGTCGCTCTCCGCCGCGCTGCTGTTGAGCTGAATATAGTTGGGCAGCCCCATCCGATCGATCATTTCGAACTGCGTTTCGAGGAAATCGACGTGCTCCTCCTCGTTTTCGAGAATGCGTTCGAAGATTTCGCGGCTCACATAGTCGCGCGCGGATTCGGCGTGGGCGATGGCGTCCTTGAGCAGTGGAATAGCCTCATGCTCCAGCTCGAGGTCGCACTTGAGCACTTCCTCGACATTTTCGCCGATCTTGAGCTTGCCCAGCGCCTGGAAATTGGGAAGGCCTTCGAGGAACAGGATGCGTTCGGCCAGCATGTC
>JAGREJ010000366.1:2453-7141 GCA_020446595.1 Novosphingobium sp.
TCGAGCATGCGGTAGTGCAACCAGTACTGGTTGACCGCGGTCAGCTCGTTGAGCAGCGCCTTGTTGAGAAAATCAATGACTTGTGAGTCGCCCTTCATCTCGCTCGCTCCTGTCCGGCTGAACGGCGACTATGGGCCGGACCGGGGCGGGGCGCAAGATCAGTGAGGCACGACAGCCGGAACCCGCGCCTTCGCTCGTGCGTCCTCGACCACGTTTTCGGCTTCCTCAATGCACTGGAAACACATCGGTTCGCGGCCAAGCTTGCGATAGAGATCTTCGGCAGTGCCGGGGGTGGTTCGCGCCGCTTCGCGCAGATCCGCTTCCTTGATGGCATTGCAGATGCAGATGTACATGCGCGGGCCGTCCTCTCTATTCGAATCGTGCATACTACAATATGCGAATGGATCGCAATAGCAATTCGATTCATTTCCGAACGTGCGGGGATCAGCGCCGGTTTTCGAGCATCCGCCATTCCACCAGCGAACGCCACAACCATTCGAGCGGTCCGCGCCGGAAGCGGGCGAGCCACATATTGCTGAACACGACCATGACCGCCCAGCCCAGCACGACAAACAGCCACTGCCACGCGTTGCCAAAGCGGCCGATCCAGCCCAGACCCCAGCCGTAGAATATCCAGGTCATCAGCACAGTCGTGCCGATGTAGTTGCTGAACGCCATCTTCCCGCAGGCCATGAGCCAGCGCCCCGGCACCCGGTTGGCAAGGCGCGGGGCGACAAGCACCAGCAGCGCCGCGTAGCCGAGCGCCATCAAGAGATGCGGCAGCGCCGTCCAGTAATTGATCGCCGAGTCCATCATGGTCGGCGGAAAGCCGCGAGGCCAGACGAGGGCGAGGATGAGAGCGGTCAGTGCCAGCCCCCCGGCGATCCCTCCCACTGCCATCAGCGCCATGGTCCGCCCGCGCCAACGACCTGCGAAGAACCCGCTTCCCAACAGGGCCATGCCAAGCATCATCAATGGCAGAGTTTCGCCGAGGCCTTCCAGGGCGCCTGTGAAAGGTTGCAGCGGCAATTGCGTGAAGCGGTAGACGACCTGCGCGGCGAACGAGCCTTGCATGGCCTCGGTCTCCGCCACGCCATAGTCGCGCACGTCTTGCAGGTATTTCGCATAGTCGCTGGACTGACCGGGCGTCGCCTCGCCCGCTAGTACGGCATTCTCCAGCATCACGTTTGGCGCGTAGACCGCTGCGCCGGAGGCGTGCCAGATCGTGAAAATCGCCACCGCAGCGATGGCGAGCCTGCGCGGCGCTATCTCGCTCAGCAGCAAGGCGAAGAAGCCCGCCACTGCATAGCCGAACAGGATATCGCCCCACCACAGCACATAGAAATGTGCGAGGCCGAACAGCGCCAGCCATGAAAGCCGCCGCACCTGCACGCCAATGCCGAAGCGGCCCTGCTCGTCGTTGCGTTCGATCAGCAGCAAGAGGCTTGCGCCAAACAACATGCTGAACAGCGCGCGCATCTTGCCTTCGAACAGCAGGAAATTGACCGCGAACGACATCTCGTCCGCCGCGCCGCCGGGGTAAGGCAGGTTCGGGCTCAGTGTCGCCAGCGAGGGACCGGCAAAGCCTCCGATGTTGATCGCAAGGATACCCAGCACCGCGAGGCCGCGGATCAGGTCAAGCGAGCCGATCCGTTCGGCCGCGGGCTCGGGCAAGCGGTCAGTCCTTCACGGCCATGCAGTCGAACCCGCCCGCCTTGAGCCGGTTGCATGCGGTCTGTGCGCTTTCCCGGCTGGCAAATCCGCCCGCCTGCAACCTGGTTACTTTGCCGGTTGGGATCGCAAGCTTGCGCGAACCTGCAAGTTCGGGCCGGGCCTTGACGCGGTCCCAGAGCTTATCGGCGTTCGCGCGCACGCCAAACGCGCCGAGCTGGACACGCCATGGTCCGCCCGAGGCCGCTGCAACGGGCGTCGGCGCGTCGAAACGCGGCTTGGGCATGGCTATCGGGGCGGGCACGACTACTGGCTTCGGCTTGGGCGGCGGTGGCGCGCTGTCCATGATGCTGGCGACCGGCGGCGCGCGGCCCGGCGTATAGTCGGCGCCGGGTTTCGAACTGTCAGTGGCGGGCGGCGTGCTGAATGGCCGCAGGCTCGTGCTTTTTGGCGGCCTGCTGTCGGCGTCGAGATCCACCGCGGCGACCTGCGCGCGCCGTGCCTGTTCGGTCTCGGCGGCGATTACCGCGGCCAGCGCGACACCGCGCTGGCGCTGTTCGAGCGGGATGTACTGGTCCATCTGCGAGAGGGCTGAAGCTGCCTGCGGCAGTCCGGCCTGCTGGGCGAGGTTGACGAGCGCATAGGCGCGCTCCCAGTCCTTCTCGACGCCATCGCCGTTGAACAGGGCCAGTCCCAGGACGTAGTGCGCTCGTGGATCGCCCCGACCAGAGGCGGCCCGGATATAGGGCATCGCGCGCGACCTTTCGCCGCGCTGGAACATCAGCAGCCCGAGATTGTCGGCCGCCTGAAGATGGCCTTGCGCGGCGGCTCTGTTGTAAAGCTGTTCGGCCTTGCCAAGATCCTGCGAAACGCCGCGTCCCAGCTTGTAGGCCTGCGCAAGATTGAACTGTGCGTCGGGATCGCCCTTGTCGGCTGCTGGCTGCCATTGCCGGATGGCGGAAGCGTAGTCGCCGCGTGACCAGGCATCGACGCCGTCCTTGACGTCGGCAAGCACCGGAACAGCGCAAAGCAGCGCAAGACCGTAGCAGGGAACGCGCAGGAAGCGGAAGGCAGTCACGAACACTCTCCTCGAGCGGATGTTTCTGGAACGCAATAGATCGCCCGCTTGTCAAATGCGAAACGCAGTTTGGCAGCGGTATCACATTCTTAACCGATAGAATGAATAAATCCCTAGCTCCCATTTCGGGCCCGACTTTTCGCTCGCTATCTCGCCAGATGGGGACGGCATTAACCCAAAATTAGGAACGATCTGCGATCCAGAGGCCGGAATAGGTTTCATGCAGACTGCAATCGTGACTGATTTTTAGGGGGCAAGGCATTGCGCGTACTCGCATTGGCATCGCAGAAAGGTGGCTCGGGCAAGACAACGCTCTCCGGCCATCTTGCCGTGCAGGCACAACTGGCCGGAGCCGGCCCGGTTGTCCTGATCGACATCGATCCGCAAGGCTCTCTCGCCGACTGGTGGAACGAACGTGAGGCGGAATATCCGGCCTTCGCCCAGACGACCGTCGCGCGGCTCGCGCATGACCTTCAGGCGCTGCGCGAGCAGGGCTTCAAACTTGCCGTCATCGACACGCCGCCGGCGATCACCATGGCGATCCAGAGCGTCATCTCGGTTGCTGAACTGATTGTCGTCCCGACCCGTCCCAGCCCGCATGACCTGCGCGCCGTGGGCGCGACCGTCGATCTGTGCGAGCGCGCGGGCAAGCCGCTGCTGTTCGTCGTCAATGCCGCCACGCCCAAGGCGCGGATAACGTCCGAAGCCGCCGTTGCGCTTTCGCAGCACGGCACTGTCGCTCCGATCACGCTTCACCACCGCACCGACTTTGCCGCCTCGATGATCGACGGTCGCACGGTCATGGAAGTCGATCCCGACGGGCGGTCCGCGCATGAGGTCGTAACCTTGTGGAACTACATCGCCGATCGGCTCGAGAAGAATTTCCGTCGCACGGTGTTCGCGGCTCCGGCAGCAGCCTCCGCGATCCCGCAAGCCAGCCGCCCCGTGGGCGGTTTCGGTCGCCGCGTGGTCGGCTCCTGATGGGCTCGACCATGGGAGAAGCCAAGGTCTTTGCCTCGCTTTCGCCGCGACTGCTCGCCCGCAAGGGCGGAGCGAAACCGGCGATGCGCCCGCAGGTGCAGCCGCTGGGCGATCTGCCGGTGGAATTCGCCAACTCACCGCAGGACGAGCTTGGCTGGAACGACATGGGCGACGAGGGCGAGCAAAGCGATGCTCCGCACGCGCAGGAAGTCACTGCGCAGGTTGTCGAGATCGCCAGCGCCGACACCGCCCGCAAGGCGCGGCCACCCAAGGTCGTGGCGCAGCAGCAGGAACTCGCCGAACGCCTTTCACGTCGTGCCGACGCCGCTCTCCAGCCTGTCGGCCGCCGCGCTGCCTTTACGTTGCGCCTCGATACCGACCGCCACTTGCTGCTCCGCATGGCAAGCACCGTTTCGGGCCGCAGCGCCCAGTCGCTTCTGACCGAGGCGCTGGACCGAATGATCGACGAAATGCCGCAGGTTCGGTCGTTGGCCGAAAATGCCCGCAAGAACAGCTGAGTTTTCAGGGGGATACCGATGAACAGCCACCGTACCAAGCTCAAGCCAATTCACGGCGCAGTCTGCACCGCGATGGCCGCCGCGCTCGTTGCCGGTTGCGCAAGCACCGGATCCGTCGCCATGAGCGGTTCGTCGCCTGTCCAGTCCAAGAAGGCCGAACGCAACGCTGACAAGGCGATCGATGCTGCCGAACGGCAAGCGGAGAAGAGCCCGCAGGACGCCGCAACCAGGGCGAACCTCGGTAATGCCTATCTCATGGCCGGTCGCTTCGAATCGGCCGTAACTGCCCTTGAGGATGCCCGCTATCTGGGAGACAGCACCGGCCGCACGGCCCTCGCGCTCGGTCTCGCGCATATCGGTGTCGGCAATGGCGCGGGTGCCGTTGCGGTTCTGGATGAAGCGCGCAGCGATATTCCGGTCAGCGACTATGGCCTTGCCCT
>JAGREJ010000367.1 GCA_020446595.1 Novosphingobium sp.
TCGCTCTTGAAGAGCGGCGAGCCACACTTGCCGCATTTTCCGCCATCAGCCAGCTTGTCCCGAGGCACCCTGTTCGACGTGGCGCAAGCGGGGCACACGATGATCTTGCTCGGTTTCGATGACATGGCGGCTTCTCCTGCGCCCTATGTAGGCATTGCCGCAAGCTGTTGTAGGTCTGGAAATCAGCCGCGATAACGGAACCGCCCCCGATCGAACACGATCCGTTCGCCGTTGGCCAGCACCTGAAATTGCGCGCCCTCATCGTCTCGCCAGATCAGCGTGTCCAGCCGGTCGCCGGGATAGACGGGTTCGGAGAAACGCCCGCTCATCCCGCCGAACCGAGCGACTTCGCCCTGGCACATACCGCGCAGCAGCGCCCGGCACACGACTCCGTAAGTGCCCAGTCCTAGGAACACGGGTTTTTCGAACCCATCGGCGCGCGCCTTGTCGGGATCGGTGCCATGCGGATTGCGATCGCCCAGCAGGCGGTAAATCAGGGTCTGGTTGAGCCCGGTCGGCAGTGAGACGACCATGTCCGGCTCTCTGTCAGGACGGGTCCAGTCGACAGCGTCGGGCGGATTGCGAGGGCCTCCGAATCCGCCGCGCCCGATCGCGAAGCCGCCCATCCGGGTCCGTCCCAGAAGCTCGCCCGTCGATACGAGCGTGATCCGCGTTTCGGATATAGCCAGCGCGCCGCTGCCCTTGTCGTAGATGCCGACCAGACGCTGGGACAGGCGCACTTCGCCGCTTGGCGGGATCGGCCGCATCAGCTCGATGGAATGCTCGCCGTGGACAAGGCCCACCGGATATTGCTTGCCTGCAAACCAGTCCACCGCATGTGTCCAGTCCGACGGAGGCCGCATCACCGTAATGAAACTGGGAATAACCTCTTGCGGCATTCCGGGCACGTTCTCGGTGGTGAACTGCCGCTCAAGCAGCGGATCGTCGAGACCGGCCCCGACCCCCACCGCATAGAGCAGCGCCAGGTCGGAGTCCCAGGACCAGGTTCCCTCTCCAAGCTCCTTGCCGGCAAGGTGATCGTATTTTGACATGGGGCTTCGTATTGCGCGTTTATCGCTTACTTGCCAACGTTATCCGGTATAGCCCCAGCCACCGCATCCACCGTGCTCGCGACCATTTCCTCCACGCCTTGCGCGGTGGGGTGGACCTTGTCCGCCTGAACCAGTTCCGGCTTGTCGAGCAATGGCTGCATGAAGAACGGCACCAGCGTATCGCCATGGGCTTTGGCCAACGCCGGGTAGATCGGGTTGAACCTGTCCGCATAGTCCTTGCCCAGATTGGGCGCTGCCAGCATGCTCAGCACCACGACCTCGATCCCGCGTTTGTCGAACTCGCTCAGGATCGCATCCATGCTTTTGCGTGTCTCTTCGGGCGGCAGGCCGCGCAGCATGTCATTGCCGCCGAGCGAAATGACCGCCAGATCGGGCTTTGCCTCCTGCGCGTCGAGCGCGAAGGCCAGCCGCTGCGCGCCTGCCTGCGATGTGTCACCGGACACCGCTGCGTCGATCAGCCGCGCGTTGATCCCGCGCGCGCGCAGCGCCGCCTCCAGCCGCGCCGGATAGCCCTCGCCCGGCTTTAGCCCGTATCCCGCCAGCAGGCTGTCACCGAAGGCCAGTATCCGCACTTCCGGCCCCATCACCGGCAAGTCCGCCGTCTCGGGCGTCGCCGCGACGCCCGTCGGTTCCGGCGCAGGTTGCCGCGCTTCGCCGCATCCGGCCAGCAAGGCCAGCATCAGGATGGGGACACCATACACTTTCATACATCTGGCTCCTTGCCGCTGCACCTCTAGCTATGCCATTGCGCGCGCGTGACAAGCCCCCCTTCCGACCTTGTGATCGACACGCGCGGACTGACGCTCACGCTGGGCGAGGGCAGTGGCGCGGTCGAGATCCTGCGCGGCGTGGACCTTGCCGTGCCGCAAGGCCAGACGCTTGCGCTGCTCGGCCCTTCGGGTTCGGGCAAAAGCTCGCTGATGGCAGTGCTGTCCGGGCTGGAACGCGCGAGCGGCGGTTCGCTCTCGGTCGCGGGGCAGGATTTCGCGGCCATGGACGAGGACGGCCTTGCCCTGGCCCGGCGCGGGCGGATCGGGATCGTCCTTCAGGCGTTTCACCTGCTGCCGACGATGACCGCGCTGGAAAACGTCGCCACGCCGATGGAGCTGGCGGGCATGGCCGATGCGAGCGAACGCGCCGCGGCGGAACTGGAGTCGGTCGGCCTCGGCCACCGCCTG
>JAGREJ010000368.1 GCA_020446595.1 Novosphingobium sp.
GCAAGAGCGCACCGGGGCGCTGGCGACAGTGTCCGCATGGCAAACCCCGCCCGGAGCAAGACCGAATAGGGGCGGCGCGCCCCGGTGCAAGCCGGGGCAGGCGGGTTTCGCGCTGAGTCGTCCGGGTTGGTCGCTGGAGCGGTGCAGCAATGCATCGCCGAGAGGAATGGTCGCCATCCCGGCGCAGGTCCGCGCAAGCGGATACCGGCAGGGATACAGAACCCGGCTTACAGGCTCTCCGGCACAAGCAACTCGAAATCCTCGGCCGAATTGGCCGGGACATTGCGGATGCCAATGCCGCTGTCGCGCTCCTCGGCCTGGATCAGGCGCCGGTCGGTGCCTTCGAGCCGCAGCGCGGTAAGCAGGCCGGATTCATAGGCGCCGGTATCGATGCCGATGCGGTGATCGCACAGTTCCGGCTGCGCTTTCACAGTATGACCGTGAACCACCATGCAGCCCAGGTCGCCCTTGTGACTGAGGAACGGTTCGCGAATCCACCGGCAGTCGTGATCGTCCTGCTGGTCGAGCGGCACCTTGGGATGAATGCCGGCATGGACGAACAGGTAGTCGCCCATGCGGATGCTGTGCTCGAAGGAATGCATGAAAACGCGATCGGACTTCGGCACCGCGCGCGTGAGCCGGTGCTTGATCTCGGGAAAATCCATGTCGATCATCTGTTCGGCGTCGAGGCCATAGGAGGCGAGCGTCTGGACCCCGCCGAAGCGCAGGAAACCCCTGAACACACCTTTCTCGTAAAAGGCGTTGAGGAACATTTCCTCGTGATTGCCCAACAGGATTCGCAGATCGCACAATTGCGACCAATTACGCGCGAATTCGAGCACGCCGCGGCTGTCTGGGCCGCGATCGACCAAGTCGCCGAGCAGGATTATCGTCGTCTCCGCTTCTTCGGCTGCACGATCGTCGCGATCGATCGCGTCGGCCAGGGTGCTCAGGAGATCGAGGCGGCCGTGGATGTCGCCAATGGCGTAGACCCGCCTGCCAGGCGGCAGAGAAGGTCGCCCCCGGACTCCCCCGGAGCGAAACAGCTTGTTGAAAAGATTCACCATGGCTGTGGATAATCTACGTCTGCTGCGCCGCAACCGCAAGCGGGGCTCTATCCTATTGCAGTGCGGCGGCAATTAGCGTGACATAAAATCCACACACCAGTTAAACGTTCCGGGAAAAGCACATTTCTCCCTTGTGCATTGCAGCAAACATGTGCAGCATCAAGATCACATCCGGTCATCGCGTCCGATCAACGAGGTGCGAGACGGTTGGCAGGTGGGACGACGAACGAACCATAACTTGAGGGAATTCAACATGTTCACGTCGATTCGCGGTATCGTTGCCGCTACGCTCGTTGCAGGCTCTGCGATGGTTGCGACGCCCGCTTTCGCCCAGGACGAAAGCGAGAGCGACATTTCGATTTCCGGTAACGCCGCAGTCGTTACCGATTACCGCTTCCGCGGCGTCGGCCTTTCGGGCGGTGACATCGCCATCCAGGGCGGCATCGACGTTGGCCATTCAAGCGGTTTCTACATCGGCACCTGGGGCTCCTCGATCGACGGCGGCGACTATGGCAGCGTCGAGCTGGACATCTACGGCGGCTGGTCGGGTGACATTGCCGATGGTGTTTCGGCCGATGTCGGCGCCATCTACTATGCCTATCCCAATGGCCTTGCCGGCGCTGACCTCGACTATATCGAGTTCTACGCATCGCTTGGCTTCACGCTCGGCCCGGCCGAAGCGACTGTCGGCTTTGCCTATGCGCCCGATCAGGATTCGCTCGGCGACACCGACAATATCTATGTTTACACCGATCTGAGCGTCGGCATTCCCGATACGCCGCTGTCGGTGACCGGTCACCTCGGCTACACCGATGGCTTCCTGACCTTCACGCCCGACGGCAAGGCGTTCGACTGGTCGATTGGTGCGTCGCTTTCGCTCACCGAAAACCTGTCGGTCGGCGTCTCGTACGTCGGCGTCGAGGGCGGCAATGTCGATGGCGTCACGGACGATGCCATCGTCGCGACCCTCTCGGTCGAATTCTGACAGTCAACTGTTCGCAGGATGAACAGCGAAAGGCTCGTCCGGCATTGCCGGGCGGGCCTTTCTCCTGTGTGAGAGGCACGCGCTGCGATCAGCGCAGGTAGAAGTCGATCGTGGTGACGACGCGCACTTTCTTGAAAGGCGTGTCCGACTGGCCCCAGCCACCGCCCGAATCTCCGTCGCGCGCGTTGATCTCGAAATAGCCCTGGGTCGCGTTCTTGATCGTGCCGACGCTGGTGCCGCTGTCCTTGGCGAATTGCTCGGCGGCGGCGCGGGCATCCTTGGTCGCCTCTGCCACCATTTCCGGCTTGATGTCGTTGAGCTTGGTGAAGGTATAGGCCATGCCCGATCCTTCCTCGAGCACGACACCCTTGCGCACCAGTTCGAATTGCCGCTTCACCGCCAACTGGGCGCGTTTGATGTCGGTGCTGCGCAAGGTCATGCGCTGACGCACAGTCGAACTGGGCACGCCGTCGTTCGTATATTGCGAGACGTTGACCGCGCTGGGCTGGATTGCGTCCGCCGGGAAGCCGAGCTCCTTGAAGAATGCGCGGATCGATTGCGTATCGCGGTCGACACCGGCCTGCGCGGTGGCGAGATCGGAGGCGGTGGCCGAATAGCTCAAGGTCCACGTAGCGAGATCGGCCGTGACATCGCGTTCGGCGAGCCCGCGCACGGTCACTGAACGCTCGGCCTCATGGGCGCGCAGCAGACCGTTGCCGAGCAGATAGCCGCCCGCGATGAGGCCAAGGGCAAGGATGGCCGAACTTGCCAGCCAGCGGCGGGTAAGCGGATCCTTGTGGAAGGGTGTTTCGGTGCTGCGATCTTGAGATTCTTCGGTCATTGCCTGCACTCCCTGAGGTGAGCGGGCAATGCGCCTGACAGGCTTTACCGGCGATGAACCGTTGCTCTCATGCGATGAACCGAGTTTTTCGCGCTATCACGCGGCCTGAGGTCGATGCGTGAGGAAGCGCAGGATCGCAAAACCGAACAGCGCCGAGCACAGCGAACCGGTGAGCACGCCCAGCTTCGCCTCCTCGACGAGGTGAGGGTAGCCCGGAAATGCCAGCGCGCCGATAAACAGGCTCATGGTGAAGCCGATCCCGCACAGCACCGAAACGCCCCAGACGTGCGTCCAGGTTGCGCCGTCGGGCCGGGGGGCGAAGCCGAGTTTCTCCGCTACCCACACGGAAACGAAGATTCCCGTCTGCTTGCCGAAGAACAGCCCCGCGCCGATGGCCAGCGGCAGTGGATCGACCAGCCCGGACATTCCGATCCCGGCCAGCGCGACCCCGGCATTGGCGAAACCGAACAGCGGCACGATGACGTATTCGTTCCAGGGCACCAGCGCGTGCTCCATGCGAAGCAGCATTGAATCGCCGCGCTTGCCGAGCCGGATCGGGACAGTAAGTGCCGCCGCAACGCCAGCCACGGTGGCGTGCACCCCTGAATGGAGCACGCAATACCACAGGACCACGGCGAGTCCGATCGTGAGCGCGTAGCTCTTGGTATGCCGTCGCCCGATGCCGACCATCAGCGCCAGCACCACCAGCGCCGCGACCAGCCAGCCGATTTTGATGGAAGCGGTGTAGAACAGCGCGATGATCGCAACTGCGCCGAGATCGTCGACGATGGCGATCGTCAGCAGGAACAGGCGCAGCGATGGCGGAACCCTCCTGCCAAGCAGTCCGATCACCCCCATGGCGAATGCGATGTCGGTGGCGGCGGGGATCGCCCAGCCGCGCTGAAGGGGGTAGCCGGTTCCGGTGACGGCGAAATAGACCAGCGCCGGCGCAATCATGCCGGCCATTGCCGCCACAACTGGCAGGCGGCGCTTTTCGGGGCTTGAGAGTTCGCCGCTCAGGACCTCCCGCTTGATTTCCAGGCCGACCACGAAGAAGAAGATCGCCATCAGCGCATCGTTGATCCACAGATGCAGCGTGTTCAGCTTGGCGACCGGCGTCCAGGCAAGTGTGTCGTGAAACAGGTCGTGATAGCCGTGCGACAGCGGCGAGTTGGCGATCCAGATCGCCGCGGCGGCGACGAGGATCAGCAACACGCCCGCGGCGGCCTCTCCGCCCAGCAGCGCGCGCAACCGGGTGGCGATACGGTTTGGCAGATGACGGGAGCGGACCATGCCTCCGCTATTGGCCAAGGCGAACGATGCTTGCAAGGCCGACAGAGTCGCAATAGGCATGAATATTGGAGTTTGTTAGGGGGTTGCGGGGACAAAGTGGGGGACCTGGGGCAATTCTTCACCGAGCAGTTGCTGCCCGGCCTGCTTGCCGTTGAGCATGAACTCCTTCTCTTCGCCGCGTTCTGGTTTGTCGTCAGTGCTATCGACGAAGCGGCTTTCGACATCGGATACCTCTGGCTGCGGCTGACCGGTCGCTTGCGCGAGCCGGTCATTGCGCGCGACGACGAAACACCCGAACTGGAAAGGCGCACGGCCCTGTTCGTGGCCGCGTGGCGGGAAGCGGACGTGATCGGCGCGATGGTCGCTCACGCGCTCAAGGCCTGGCCACAGGAGCGTCTGGCGCTCTACGTCGGCTGCTACGTGAACGATCCGGAAACCCTTGCCGCCGCCATGAAGGGCGCGAAGGGCGATCCGCGCGTGCGGATCGTGGTCAACGAACGACCCGGCCCCACGACCAAGGCCGACTGTCTCAACCGCCTCTACGCCGCCATGTGCCGTGACGAGGAACGCTCGGGCATGCGCTTCGGCACTGTCGTCCTTCACGATGCCGAGGATTTCGTTCACCCCGCCGCGCTTGGACTGATCGATCGCAACCTGCGCGAGGCTGCTTTCGTGCAATTGCCGGTCCGGCCCGAACCGCAGGCCGCATCCCCCTGGGTTGCCGGCCATTATTCCGACGAGTTCGCCGAATCGCATGCCAAATCGATGGTGGTGCGCAATGCCTTCGGCGC
>JAGREJ010000053.1:0-8549 GCA_020446595.1 Novosphingobium sp.
TGGCGTTTCGGCAACACCGTGAAAGCCGGTCTGGACCGCGAACACCGCGCCATTGTCGATTGTTGGCTGGTTATAGACCGGCAGGTCCAGCTGGCAGGATGTGACATAGAGCGTCGCAAGATCGGGGCCGCCGAAGGCCGGCTTGGTCGGGTTGGAGAAGGGCAGCTCGACGATCCGCTCCAGCGTGCCGTCGGGCAGATAGCGGCGCAGGCGACCCGCCGCGACATTGGCCAGCCAGTAGCCGCCCTCACTGTCGACCGTCGCGCCATCGGGAAAGCCTTCGCCTTCCTCCAGCTTGAAGAACGGGCGCGGATTGCTCGGCGTGCCGGTGGCCGGGTCGTAATCGTAGACGCTGACGCTGCGGCTCGGCGCATCGGCCATGTAGACGCGCGTGCCGTCCGGGCTGAAGGCCAGACCATTGGCCACAGCAACACCATCGATGACAGGCGTCAGCTTGTCGCCGTCCAGCCGGAACCAGCTGCCCTTGCGCGAGCCGCGGTCATGGCCGAAATCGTGGTCGTAGGCGCCGATCCAGAACCGGCCCTGCCGGTCGCAATGGCATTCGTGCAGCTTGACCTGCGGCGGCAGGCCGGTTTTGACGCGCACCTGCATTGCGCCGCTTTCCGGGTCAAAATCGTAGAGGCCATCCGCAAGGGCGACCAGCAGGCCGCCGCCAGCCTTGTGCACGAAACCGCCGACCCGGTCGGGAAATTGCCACTTCGAATGCTCGCCTGTCGCGGGCGACCAGCGGTGAATCTCGGGCGGCTTCTCGCAGTTGACCCACCACAGCGCCTGATCCTCCTGCGACCAGATCGGGGTTTCGCCGAGATGGTTGTTGGCGTCGTAGGCCACGGTGACGTCGTTCATGGCGGTGCTCTCCCTTGTGGTCGGCAGTGTCGATGGCCGGGCCACGCATTACAAGCGTCAATTGCCAGCCGAGCCGGGGCGTGCCATCCTCTGCACAAAGGCGCGGGATCGAAGGCCGCGCATCGAGGAGAGTCCCGATGGCAAGTGTCGCCAGTCGCTATGAAGTCGCCCCGCTGCGCGATGGCCTGCCGTTCGGCGCGACCGTTTCCGGGCTGACCCTCGACATGCTCAAGGACGAGAGCACGCGCAAGGCGCTTTACGACCTGTGGATCGACAAGGGCGTGCTCTATTTCCGCGATGGCGATTCGTCGGACGACATGCATATGGAGCTGAGCGCCTGCTTCGGACCGCTCGAGGAGCACCTGTTCCCTTCGGTCCGGTCCGAGACAAATCCGGCGCTGACCAAGATCAAGTTCTTCCCCGAAGACGGATCGCTCTACGATGTTCGCGGCGAGCCGCGCGGCTCATGGCTGCCGTGGCATTCGGACCTCGTTTACAGCGCCTCGATCAACCGGGGCGGCATCCTCAGGCCGGACCAGATCCCGCCTCGCTTCGGCAAGACCGGATACCTGTGCCAGATTGCCGCTTACGAGCGGCTGCCGCAAAGCCTGCGCGACCGGATCGAAGGCAAGCATGTCGTCTACGAGATCACCATCGATCATGGCGATCACACCTTCGCCGATACCGACGAGGTAACCTGCCTGCGCATGGCGGCCTCGGGCGAGGCGATCCAGAAGAACAAGTTCACCTATCCGCGTGTCGTCCATCCGATGGTCTACACGCAGGAGAAAACGGGGCGAAAGGTGCTCAACGTTTCGCCCGGCTTCGCGCTAGGCATCTACGAGGATGGTTCCTGGGCGGGCGACGCCTTGCTGCACGAGGTCTGCAAATACTGCATGGACCCGGAACTGGCTTATTTTCACGACTGGCAGATGGGCGACATGGTGCTGTGGGATAACTGGCGGGTGCTGCACTGCGCCGAAGGCACCCATCCCGAAGACACGCGGGTAATGTATCGCACCACTATTTCCGGTGACTACGCGATGGGTCGTCCGATCGGGATCGACGGGCCGACAGCGGACTACGACATCTGACCGATAGCCCTGCGACAGACCCGCTGACCGTGAGCGCCAGCGCCGTGCCCGAAACAGCAAGCGCCGCCCAGGAATGGCGGCGAAGCTGGACGGTCGTGCTCGCGGGCGCGCTTGGCTTCGCCCTGTCTTCGGTCACGACCTATTCGCTGGGGCCGTTCATCGCCCCGCTTGAAGCGGAATTCGGCTGGTCGCGGGCGGAGATCGCCTCGGGCATGACGCTCTATGCCATCCTCGGAATCGTGCTGGCCCCCCTTGCGGGCGCGGTCATCGACCGGCTGGGAGCGCGCCGGGTCGGCCTGTTCGCGATCCTGAGCTATGGCGTGACCTTCTGCCTGCTCTCGCTTGCGACAGCTTCGCTGTGGCTGTGGCTGGCGCTGTGGTTCGTCCTGTCGATCGCCAGCGCGCCAATGAAGCCGACGACATGGACCGCCGGGGTTTCCAGCGTGTTCGACAAGGGCAGGGGCCTTGCGATTTCGGTCATGCTGTGCGGCGCCGCGCTCGGCTCGACGCTCACGCCGATCTACGCGACCTGGCTGATCGACACCTACGGATGGCGGTTTGCCTATGTGGCGATGATCGGGACATTCGTGGCCGTGGTGTTCCCGGTGGTCTATCTGTTCTTCACCAGCGCCGCGGACCGCTTGCGGGTGGCCGAACGGGGCGGCACGGATAATGCGGACGCGAAACCTGCTGCCCCGCTCACTGGGCTTGCCTGGCGCGAGGGCTTGCTGTCATGGAAGTTCGCGCGGCTGGGCGGCGCGGCCTTCGTGACGACGCTGGTCATCATCTCGTTCGTTTCCAACTTCATTCCGATCTTCTCGGCCTCGGGAATCCCGCGTGCGCAGGCAGCGGGGATCGCCGGGCTGATCGGCATATCGACCGTGGTCGGCAGGCTGATCGGCGGCTACCTGCTCGACCGGATCAATGGCGGCATCGTTGGCGGGGTGAGCCTGCTGGCGCCCGCCATTTCCGCAATGCTGGTGCTGGCCAATCCCGGCTCGGTGACCATGGCCTCGGCTGCCGTGCTGATCCTTGGCCTCTCGCTCGGGGCGGAGCTGGACTGCGTCGCTTACCTGACCACGCGGCATTTCGGGCTGAAGAATTTCGGCACGATCTTCGGGGTGATTTCCGGGATTCTGGCGCTCGCGACCGGCCTTGGGCCATTCTTCGTCAACCTGGCCTATGACATGACCGGGAGTTACACGATCGCGCTCGAGGCTTATGTGCCGCTGGCCTTGCTGGCATCGGCGTTGTTCTTCAGCTTGGGGCGCTATCCGCAATTCGTGGACGAGCCGAAACAGGAAGCAGCCTGAGATCGACCATCGCGCACAATTGCCGCCGCAACGAAACCAGACTGTCGATGCAGCCACCGAACCCCGCCTGCCGCAGCTTGATCGTGCTGACCACCATCGGCACCTGCTTGTCGGCAATGCGCGCGCTGGTGAGAATGTCGAGATAGTGGTGCGACTGGCCGAGCAGGGCATCGAGATCGTCGATCGGCAGGTTCTCGCGGCGGGCAATCGTTCGCCATGCTTCGCCACTTTCCGGTTCGGCGAAGAACGCAGCGAAACCTGGCGGAGCGTCTCCAATGCGATCCAGTTGCAGTGCCGATGCAAGCTCGTCCCATGCGTGGCGCAGCACGAACATGTCGCCATTGGTGAAGTTGAATATCTCGTCCGCCGACGACTCGCTGGTCGCGGACCAGACCAGCGCCTGCGCGAACAGATCGGCATCGACCACTTGCCACAGCGATTCGGCGGAGCCGGGCAGGGCGAAGGGCAATCCGCGTTCGCGGCAGATTGCGGCATAGGCGCCGATGGCGGCAGTGGGGTTCATCGCCGCGCCAGGCGCCGAGCCGAACAGCACCTGCGGCCGCCACACAGTGAACGCGAAGCGAAGCCGCGCGGCCTGCTCGCGGGTGAAATCCTCATGCAGCCAGTAGAAATTGGGGTGAGGGTCGCGCGGCTGGCTTTCTCGCAAGGGCACGGTGACCGGGTGTACATGCGCTCCATAGGCCTTGCCGCCTTGCAGGATCGAAACGTGGCGCAGGTCGCCGAGCGCAGCAATCGGACCGAGCAGATTGCGCAACATCGCGCCGTTCTGCTCGATCAGCGCCTCGTCCCGCCAGCCCGAGGCCAGCCCCGGCGCTTCGGCGACGGCGGCATAGACGAGGTGCGTGACCGGTGGCAGCTTGCCGACCAGCGCCGCGCAGGCAGCGGCATCGGTGAGATCGGCGGCGGCATGCTCGAACGCGCAAATTTCCGGAACGATTGGTCTGCGTCGCGACAGCGCGGTGACCTGCCATCCCGCGCGGGCGAAGGCTGCCACGGCGGGAGCTCCGATCACGCCGCTCGCCCCGGCGATCAGGACATGGCCCGGTCCATCGCTGGCTGGCGGCCCGTCATTTTCATGGCTATGCGTCACGCCCAGAGGATTGGGCAATGGGAGCGGACATGACAAGATTTTCCGACAAGGCAGTGATCGTCACCGGTGGCGCCAGTGGGATCGGCGAAGCGACGGCGGCGCGGTTTGCCGTCGAAGGCGCGCTGGTGACAGTGGCCGACATGAACGAGCCCGCCAAGCTTCCCGAGGGCGCGATTTTCCTGCGTGTCGATGTCACCGACGAGGCGCAGGTCACGGCCATGGTCGATGAAACCGTTGCCAGGCGCGGCAAGCTCGACTGCATCGTCAATAATGCCGGGATCGGCGCTGCCATGCCGACCTCGATGCTGCCGCTCGAAACGTGGGAAAAGGTATTCGCGGTCAATTCGACCGGCGTGTTCCTGTGCAGCAAGGCGGCGATCCCGCACCTTGAGGCGACGCGCGGAAATATCGTCAATACCGCCTCGATCTCGGGCATCGGCGGCGACTACCTGATGTCCGCCTACAATGCCTCCAAAGGCGCGGTGGTCAATTTCACACGCTCACTGGCGATGGAATGCGCCGAGATTGGCGTGCGCGTCAATTCGGTCTGCCCCGGCGTGGTCGAGACGCCATTGGCCTCGAGCATCCTGGAGAAGGGCGAGGACCGCGATCACTGGATGGAGCGCGTGCCGCTGCACCGGCCCGGAACGCCAGCGGATATCGCCGCCGCCATCACTTTCCTTGCCTCCGACGATGCAAGCTACATCACCGGGCATAATCTGGTCGTCGATGGCGGGATCACCGCGCACACCGGCCAGCCCAATTTCATCCGGCGGCAAATGATGCGTGCACAGGGCCACGGCCAGTAATCGAGTTCGGGAGAGGACGAAGTGGAATCAGCAGTCATTCGCCGCAAGGCGCTTATCACCGGTGCGGCGGGCGGCATGGGCCGCGCCTGCGCGTACCTGTTCGGCGCGACATGCGATCTCGTGCTCAGCGATGTCTCGAAGGATCGGCTCGATGCCTTCGCCGGTGAACTGCGCGCTGCCGGGAACATCGTCACTGCCCACGCGGGCGACATGCTCGACGAGGCGCATCTGGCCATGCTGGCGGGCGAGCTCGATGCGGGTCGGCCCTGTTCGGTAATCCATACGGCGGGCCTGTCGCCTTCGCTGGCCGACTGGCAGGCGATCATGAAGGTCAATCTGGTCGGCACCGAAATGCTGATGGCGGCGCTGGAGCCGAAGCTTGCGGCGAGCAGCGCGGTGGTGCCGATCGCCTCGATGGCGGGGCATATGATGCCGGTGATTCCCGATCTGGATGCGCTACTGGTCGATCCGCTGAATGACGGGTTCATCCAGGGCATCGGTGCGGCGGTCGAGGCGATGGGCGGCGGCGACGAAGTCGGCAAGCGGGGCGTCAGCTATTCGCTTTCGAAGCGCGGCGTGCACCTGCTCACCGAACGCTGGGGCATGAAGCTCGGCCCGAAAGGGGTGCGCGTGGTCAGCATCTCGCCTGGCGTTATTCACACGCCGATGGGCCTGTCCGAAAACGAGCAGACCCCTGGCGCCGCCGACACCATGAACGCGGCTTCTATCGGGCGGATCGGCACGCCGATGGACATCGCGATGGCTGCGCGATTCCTGTGCAGCGACGAGGCGGGATTCATCACCGCCTGCGATCTCAAGGTCGATGGCGGCTCGACCGCGACGGTGTTGTCGCAACGCTAGCGCCACCGCTCAGGGACGCAGCATCTCGACAAAGGGCATTGCCGCGACAGCGTCCACATCGCGGTCGTAGGCCGAGGCCATCCGCGCCGCCTGCTCTGCGGGCCAGGGATCGAACCTGTCGGCGCGCTCGACAGGCGGATCGGCCTGCTCTGCCATGACCATCGACAGCACACGCTGTGGGCGCGTCATCGCTTCGGCGCGTGCGAGATGGGCAGCGATGGCCCTCGCGGAAGGGCCGGGACGGACCGTGTCGTTCGACAGCGGCTTCATTTCCGCCAGCGGCACGCCGGACAGCCTTTCGACAATGACGGGCTGGAGCGTGTGTAAATCCTCGTATCGCCACATCACGATGCGTGCCTCCGGCAGGGCGCGGTGCACATTCTCGATCAGCGCGGGCCATTGTCCCTGAGGATTGCCGTTTGCCGCGATGAAGTCCGCGACCGGCATCATGGCTCCGTCGCGCAGTGCCTCGGCATAGAGCGAGGCAAGGAACTGCGGATAGGAGCGCAGGCAGAGCCAGACTTCGACCGGGCGGTCTCTGAGAATTTGGGCGAGACGCTCAAGCCGCGCACCGGCCTGCGGATAGATTCGGCCTTGCAGCGACTCACGCGGCAATCCGAGTATGTTTTCCTCCGACAGCACATGCGATTCGTGCGCATCGAGCAGCGTTCCGAGGCGCTGGTATGGTGCTCCGCGCAGAGCTCGGCGGCGCAGCTTGCCGAGCAGCCCCTTGGGCGCACCTTGCGACCACAGTGCAAAGGCCATCAGCGGGCGCAGTTGCGCCAGCGGCCACCACACCCGTCCTGCCGTAACGATGGCTCCGCGATTGAGAGTGAAAAGTTCCTGCAGCCAGGTCGTGGCGGTCTTGTGCGCGCCAAGGTGGAGGCGAATCATGGCATCACCCGATAGCAGGAACCTGTCGCCATCTGTCAAATATCGTAACCGAACTCGGTCCAGCTTCCAGTGCCAAGGCTACGCGACCCGAATTGTTCGAGATACCTGCCATTCTGGTTCGCGACTTCGGCGAATCGCGGGTCACCACCCGTCGCCGCATCTCGTGGGCGCAATTCGAGGAACTGTCCCAGACGCACAAGGTGTTGATCGGCGTCTTCGCAGTAATCCTCGTAGCGCAGGCGAATGCAGTCGCTGGATTCGTCCTCGATCGCAATGCGATGCGCCACGTTCCAGTGCGCCACCAGATCGTCGAGCGAGGTCTTTGCCCATTTGAGCGTCGCAGCGGAGACCGCGCGGGGATCGCGGGTCATGATGACGAACCGCGCACCAGGAAACACCGCGCGCAGCCATGCGATTTTGGTCAGGTTAGGCGGGCTCTTTTCGAGGAGCACGTCGGCCGGCTCGCTGACCCATGGTGTCCAGCACGCAAGCAATCGCTGGCGCGCGCGGTCCGCCTCTTGTGGGGTCGGGACCGGCAGGCGCATCTCTGGCGCGAAGGCGAACTTGCCCGCACCTCCATAACGGTTCCCGGCGGGGTAGACATCCTGCA
Organism: Novosphingobium sp.; assembly: GCA_020446595.1. Lineage (GTDB taxonomy): Bacteria > Pseudomonadota > Alphaproteobacteria > Sphingomonadales > Sphingomonadaceae > Novosphingobium. Next base: position 7,560 of record JAGREJ010000053.1, read on the forward strand.
GATGCTGCCCCTCGTTTTCGGGAACTGGCGCTTCGAGCGCGGCGACAGCAAAGTGTGACCGCAGGTGATTTTCCAGCAATGTCGTGCCGCTGCGATGCAGGCCGCAAATGAACACGTGCCGCTCGAACTGCATCGGGTGATCGCTGACGCGGATCAGCGGCAGATTGGCGTGGCGCGATTGAGGGGGCTTCCGCAGACGCTTCACCAGCTGCGCGATGTGTTTGCGGGCAGTCAGGACGGGTGAATCGTCGGCCATCGTCAGGAGGATACATGCCCCCGAGACGCGCGACCAGCCCTGTGCCGTGGCGCGTCACTGTTCATGTCGGTGACTTGCCACCTGCGGCGGTGCGATCGGGCAGGTAAAGCCGGTCGCGGCGCTGCGAATGCGCGCTTCGCGCTGGCCGGGCGACGGATGGGTCGCAAGCCGTTCCCGCTTCAAATCGTCCTGTGCTTCGAACCGGGGCCAGAAGGCGGCGGCGCGCGCCATGTCGTATCCTGCACAATGCGCGATTGCAGCGCCCAGCAGGTCGGCTTGCTGCTCCGCCGCCAGACTTTCCGCTGGCGGGGCGTCGACAGCCGCCTCCAGGATGACGTGGGCGAGTTCGTGGCCAAGAATCAGCGCCAGTTCGTCGTCGTTCGCGGTGAAATCGACAAGCGCCGAAGTCACGGCAATGTCGTGAGAATCGCTGTGAGCTTCGAGCGAGCCGCGCGTTTCGAGCATGGTGCGGCTGGCGCAGATGGCCACCGGAACGACGCTCTTGCGCAGGCTTGCCCGACCGCGCCTCACCACAAGCGAGACCGGGCGGCCTTCTGGCAGGTCGGCCAGGCGGTCCATGACATCCTCGGCAAACAATGCCGGATCGGCGGTTTGCGCCAGCGTCTCCGCCACCCGGACATCGCCGATGGCCAGCAGCTCGTCGCCGCTCCGCAATCCGGCCCGATCCGCCGGACTGTCCGGCGCGACTGCGGCGATCTGCGGCATCTCGCCCA
>JAGREJ010000053.1:8749-11384 GCA_020446595.1 Novosphingobium sp.
CCCGTCAACGCGATGGCGAGAACAGCAAGGCATGTCGGCACGTAACCCATTGACGCCGCTCATACCCGATCCCGCGCCTTTGCGACATGCCGCAAGTGCGAGCGGCTCTTGTCGGGGCATGACAAGGCCGGTAACCCCGTGGCTCGTGCCGCCGCAGATCGGGGAAGACCGCAATTGACCCATGACCGCCGCGGACCGGACTTCCTGGGGGTAGGGCCGGAAAAGACCGGAACCACCTGGATCAACGATCAGCTCGCCGCGCATCCCCGCGTGTGGACGCACCCGGCGGGAGAAATGTGCTATTTCTGGGAAGACTGGGACAGTCCGGGGCAACCGGCGCTGCACCGGTTCCGCGACACTGGCGGCTGGCGGCACAAGCACTATCGCCACTATGCCCTGAGGGTCGCCAAGCAAGCCGCGCTGCGTCCGGCGCGTCTGTTTGGCGCGGATGGCCGGTTGGGGCGCGATCTGTCCTACCTGTTCGGACGCCACGACGACGAATGGTATCTTGACCAGTTTCCGCCCGGACACGCGAGGCTGACGGGAGAAATCAGTCCGCAATACTTCTTCCTCCCCGAAGAACAGGTTGAGCGGATGTCCCGTCTTCTGCCGCAATGCCGGATCATGGTTTCGCTGCGCGATCCGGTGGACTGGGTCTGGTCGTTCGCGCGCATGGTGATGAAGAACGGCGAATTCGGGCGCTACGGCTCGCTCGAGAATTTCGTCGCCCATCGATTCGACGGCAATTCGTTCTCGGGATCGATTGAAAGGTGGCAAAAGCATTTCGGCAAGGACCGGGTGAAGGTGCTGATCTATGACACCTTGCGCGACGATCCCTGGGCCTATTACACGGATATTTGCGCTTTCCTGGAGATTGAGCCGGATCCGGCGCGGCGTCCGCTCGTTTCGCAACGGGTCAATCCCGGCACGAGCGCCGCCATCGATCCCGAACACGCCGCGCTTATCAGGCACGCCACCCATGATGACATGGTGGCGCTCAAGGCTCTCGGCGTTCCGGTGCCTCCCGACTGGTTCGCTTGACGGGAGCAGTCCCGGTTCACGCGAACAGCAGCTTGATCCCCGAAAGCGCCAGCATGAGCGAGAGCGCGATGCGCACCCAGCTTTCGTTTATCCGTCCGGTCACCAGCGAGCCGACGATGATTCCGGGGATCGAGCCGAGCAGCAACCAGCCGAGCAGGTGCCAGTCGACATTGCCGAACAGCGAATGGCCGATTGCGGCGATGAGGGCGAGGGGAATGGCATGGACAATGTCGGTTCCGACGATCGTCTTGGTATCGAGCCTGAGCGGATAGAGCAGCATCAGCATGACCGCGATGAGTGCTCCGGCGCCCACCGAAGTCAGGGTGACGAGGCAGCCGATGCAGGCCGCGCCCATGATCGTGAAAATGCGCTGCCCCGGCCGCAGCATCGGACCCATCCGCTTGCGCAGCACGGTAAGCGGCGCGCGCAGCTTCTCCTTCATCGGCGTGACCGCTGCGGTCAGCAGCAGCATTGCGCCGAGAAGCCGCATCAGCAGGTCTGCCTCGAGCCGACCCCCCTTGCTCGCGCCGAGCCATATCAGTGTGAGAATCGCTGCCGGGACGCTGCCCACCGCGAGCAGTCCTGCCAGTTTCCAGTTCGGAGATCCGACCTGACGGTGAACATAGCCTCCAGCCGTCTTGGTGATGGCGGCGAACCACAAGTCGGTTCCCACCGCCACGGCGGGCTGGAAACCCAGCATGAGAATGAGGATTGGCGCCATCAGCGACCCGCCTCCGACTCCGGTCAGGCCGACAAGAAAGCCGACCAGCGCGCCGGGCAGGACATAGGCGAATTCCATCATCCATAGGCATATGCGCGACCATGTTGCAGTGCAAGAAGCACTTGGGCCTGCGCGTGCCTAGCTTTCGTGCCGGTTCAGCAGGTCGGCCAGAAACTCGCCGATCTGTGCGCCAATCCTGTCCCAGTCCTGATCCGACAGGTCCGGCGGCGCGGTGCGCGCGGTTTGCCGCAGCCAGCGCACGCCATCGGTCAGGACTTCCGTGCCGAACTGGCCATCGAACAGGTAGATCCAGTTCTCGCCGACCTTGTCCCTGACGCCCGGAATGCTGCCCATGCGCGGGGCAATGACCGGACGATAGCGCGACAGCGCATAGAACAGCACACCGCTGTTCAGGATATTGCCATAGGGCAGTACGATCATGTCGGCCGCGTCCGTTTCCTGTTCCAGTTCCTCGTCGGACATGCGCCCGAACCCGAGAGTGATTCGCGGGCAGTCAGCGGCGATCGCGCCAAGTTCGTCCGCCAGCTCGGTCGATTCAGGGTCGCCCTTGATTGTCAGGGTCACGTCGTCGGCGCTGTGCTTCATTGCTTCGGCCAGACTGGCGAAGCGTTTGCTGGCCCGCACCGCACCAAGCGCGGCAAGGCGAACCGTACTTTCGCCGAGTGCGCGCGGCATCGTGGGCGGGGTCAGCGCCTGGTCGAGATAGTGTCCATGGCAGGTGACGAGCCATTGTTTGCTCGCGAGCGAGGGATGCGCGGCCAGCACTTCCCCCTTGGCTTCCTCGGACAGCGAGATCACCCCGTCGAGCAGGTGCATGAACCATTTCCAGCGCAAGGGCGCCTGTTCCGGCGT
>JAGREJ010000369.1 GCA_020446595.1 Novosphingobium sp.
GTGATGGACGCCCGCCTTGGCCGAACCGTAGACGCCGTGGTGCTTCCATCCGACCACGCCGGAAGCGGAACCGGTGTTGACGATGGCCCCGCCGCCGCATTCGAGCATGGCCGCGATCCCGTATTTCATGCCAAGGAACACGCCCCTGAAATTGGTGTCGTGGACCTCGTTCCAGCGTTCGAGCGATTGTTCGTGCAGGGGCGCGGTGCCGCCGCCGAAGCCGGCATTGTTGCACAGCACGTCGAGCCTGCCGAAGCGGTCGGTCGCCGCGGCGATCAGGGCCTTGACCTGATCCTCGTCGGAAACGTCGCATTGTATTGCAAGCGCCCCGTCGCCGATTGCTTCGGCCACCGCCTGCTGCTCGCCGCTGACATCGCCAAGCACCAGCTTTGCGCCTTCGGCGGCGAACAGCTCGGCCATGGCCTTGCCCATGCCCGATGCCGCGCCGGTGATGACCGCGACCTTGTCTTGAAGTCTTCCTGTCATCGCCACGCCTCCTCGTCAGGATTCTATAGTTGTCGCATCGCTGGTTGCGAAGAACCGGTTCCCACTTTTTCGCGCGATGCTTACCCCATCACATCGATCGTTGGCCGCATCGATATTTCCGAGATGTTCGTGCGTCGCGGCAGGCTGAGCATGAACACCACGGTTGCGGCCACTTCCTCGGGCTGCATCGCTTCCTGCTTGCCAACATGCGCGCGGATCGCCTCGCGGAACGCGGGATTGGTGATGCCCTCCGCGACTTCGCTGTTCGTCGCGCCTGGCATCAGGATCGAGACGCGAATGTTGCGCTCGCCCAGCTCCTGCCGCATCGCATCGGTCATGGCGTTGAGCGCGCTCTTGCTCGCGACATAGGCATTGGTCGCGCGGCCGCCCTTGCGCGCGGCGAGCGAGCTTATGTTGATGACGTCGCCCTGGCCCTGCGCCAGCATGTGCGGCACGGCGGCCTGACAGCAATAGAGCGTGGCGAACAGGTTGATGTCGAAGACACGGCGGTATTCGCCAAGGTCGGCATTTTCGATGCCGCCCGCCTGAATGACGCCGGCCGAATTGATGAGAACGTCGATCTTGCCGAGCCGGGCGACGGTCTGGGCCACGGCTTGCGCAGCTTCTGCTTCGACGGTCATGTCGCCGGGCAAGGAAAGGGCCTTGCCGCCTGCCGCCTCGATCCGTTGGACCAAAGCCTCAAGGCGGTCGGCGCGCCGCGCCGCGAGCGCTACGCTCGCGCCCGCTCCGGCAAGAGCCATGGCAATGCCCTCGCCGATGCCGGAGGATGCGCCGGTTACCAGCGCGACCTTGCCTGCCAATGCTTCTGCCATTGCCGCGTTCCCCTCTTGGTATTCGACTGGGACAGGGACGGTTCGCCGTCAACGCGAGGCTCAGCCTGATCGCAGGGCCGATAGGGCGCCGTAGCTGGCGACGAGGAACGGCACGCAGAAGGTCAGCAGCAGCTTCCAGACGACCACGTGCTCGCCGCGCCACAGTTCGGGGCCCTGATTGATGAGGTTGAGCAAGGTGCCGACCACCAGCGCGACCATCAGCGAGCGCGTGACGATTGGCGGACGGAATGTCCGGCGCAGGGCTTCTCGTGCGCTAAGCATCAGCCGATCCCGGCGAGCCTTCCAAGGAAGATCAGCGCCATTGCCCCAAGCAGGGAGGCGAGGCATCCGGCGCGATTGAACTCGCGAGCGCCGCGCGAGGTGACGAGCCCCGCCAGCAGCGAGCCGCCCACGCCGAGCAGGATCGTCGCGATCCAGCCCATCTCGACAGTTCCGGGATAGAACCAGCGCGCCAGAGCGCCGACGATTGCGCCGCTGATAATCGCGCCGATGATGTTTATCATGAAGCTCTCCTCTTGCCTTGGCGTAGAGCAAGCATATGGCAATGCAGCGACCGTGCAACCAGACTGCAACGGCATTGCAAGACCGGAAGAGGACAGAAACGACCATGGATCTCTCGCTCAAGGACGACCAGCAGATGCTGCGCGACACCTTCGCGCGCTTTCTCGACGAGCATTCGAGCATGGAGCGGGTACGCAAGGCGAAGGCGGCGGGCGGGTTCGACCGCGCTCTGTGGCAGGGGCTGGCCGAGCTCGGCACCTTTTCCATGCGCGTGCCGGAGGAGGCGGGCGGGCTGGGCCTTGGCAGTCTCGATGCCGCGCTGGTCTGCGAGGAAGCGGGTCGCACGCTGGCTTCGGGACCGGTGGCAGAGGCGATTGTCGCCGCGCGGGTGATCGGTCAGCTTGGCGGCGAGCTGGATGATGTGACCTCGGGCGCGAAAGTCGTGACCCTCGCCCATCACGACGTGGCCGCGCGTCCGGTGCAGTGGATCGCCAGAGGCGCCGCCGCCGATCTGGTCGTGGCGCGCAAGGGTAACGACGTCGTGCTGGTCACAATCGGCGAGCGTAAAACCGAAGAGACGCTGGCCGACAACGGGCTTGCCGAGATCGATCTTGGCGCGGCCACGAAGAGCGTGCTTGGCACCGGCAGCACCGCAACCGACCTGTTCGCCGCCGCGCTCGAGGAATGGCAGCTCCTCATGGCGGCCCAGCTCAATGGCGTAGCTCGGCAGGCTGTGAAGCTCGCCGCCGAATATGCCTGCGAGCGCCATGCCTTCGGCGTTCCAATCGGCACCTATCAGGCGCTGTCGCACCCGCTTGCCGAGTTCATCAGTGCCGTGGAGGGCGGCAATCTGCTGGTCTGGAAGATTCTGCACGAGATCGCCGCCGGGGATCAGGTGGGTCACAAGATACCCCTGGCGCTGTGGTTCAATGCCGATGCCGCCAGCCGCGCCTCGATCCAGTGCCTGCGCACGTTCGGCGGCTATGGCCTCACCACCGAATACGACATTCACCTCTACAACCTTGCCGCCAAGGCGCTACCGCTCACGCTCGGCGATCCGCAGCGCCTGCTCGCCAGGGCAGGGCGTCGCCTCTACGCGGGCGAGACGACCACTCTGCCCGATGTCGGCGAGGTGCCGTTCGATTTCGAGCTTGGCGCGGAGGCGGCTGCGCTTGCCGCCGAAGTCGAAGCCTTCTTCGAGGAGACGCTCACGCCGGAGCTTCGCGCCCATGCCCACCATTCGTGGGACGGGCACCATCCCGAAGTCCACAAGAAGATGGCACAGGCGGGCCTGCTGTTTCCCGAACTGCCGCCCGAAAAGGGCGGGCGCGGCGTTTCACCCTATGCCAGCCACGCCGCGGGCAAGGTCTGGGCGAAATACAACTGGTCTGGCCATGCCAAGGGCACGACCATCATGACCGCCGCGATTATCGACGCCTATGGCAGCGACGAGCTGAAAGAGGAGGTCTTGAAGCCGATCCTTGCGGGCGAGGCGATCTGTTCGCTGGGCTATTCCGAACCGGGCTCGGGTTCCGACGTGTTCGCCGCCCAGACAAAGGCGACGCCCGATGGCAATGGCTGGCGCATCGACGGCACCAAGATGTTCACCAGCGGCGCCAACATTGCCGACTACGTGCTGATGCTCACGCGCACCAATCCCGACGTGCCCAAGCACAAGGGCCTGACCATGTTTATCGTGCCGACGAAGTCGGAAGGCTTCGCCGTCCAGCCGGTCTATACCTTCCAGGACGAGCGCACCAACGTGACCTTCTACGATGGCGTTCACGTTCCCGATTCCTATCGCCTCGGCGAGGTCGACCAGGGCGTGCGCGCGATGAGCGCGGCGCTTTCGCTCGAACAGGGCGGCGGCTTTTCGGACGAGCAGTTCGCCAATGTCGAGGCGGCGGAGGCGCTGTGCCGCGAGATCGACGCCGACGGCGGCGGCAAGCTGATCGAAACCGAGGCCGCGCAGATCAGGCTGGCGCGCGCCACGGCCAATGCGCTGGCGGGCGAAATGCTGGGCCTGCGCTCGCTGTGGTCCGCGCGTGAGGGCAGGGATCTGCCCGGCGTCGGGCCGATGGCCAAGATGTTCACAACCCACCGCTACATGGAGGATGCGAGCGACCTGATCGACCTGACCGCGCCGCTCTCCTTGTCCAAGCGCAAGGGCGCGGCCGAGGCGGTGAACCTTGCCTACCGCTTCTCGCACGCTACCACGATCTGGGCGGGCACCAGCGAGATCCACCGCTCGATGATCGCCGAGCGGGCGCTGGGCCTGCCGCGTTCGCGCGGTTGAGGGAGTAGTTTAGGAAATGAGTGACGAACCGCACCTGCTGGTCCGAGAGGAAGACGGGATCATCATTTGCACGATGAACCGTCCGGCAAAGCTCAATGCGCTGACCACCGACCTGTTCGAGCGGCTGGGCGCGGCGGTGCTGCGCCTGCGCGACGAGCCACACCTCAAGGTCATGCTGCTCAATTCGACCGGTCGCTATTTCTCCTCCGGGATCGACCAGTTCGACAAGGTTACGCAGCAGAACGACGCCGGAGGCGACACCGCCACCGCGATCCGCGAGATGCACCGGCTCCAGCGCAACATGCAGTATATCCTCGACGAGATGGAGCATGTCGAAAAGCCCATCGTTGTCGCGCATCATGCCATGTGCATGGGCGGCGGGCTGGAATTGTCGCTGTCTTGTGATTTCCGTCTTGCCAGCGAAAACGCGGCCTATGCCTTCCCCGAAGGCAAGTTCGGTTCTCTGCCTGCCTCGAACGGCGTTTCGCGGCTGACGCGCTATTGCGGGGCGCACTGGGCGCGCTGGATGATAATGGCCAACAAGCCGATCGATGCCATGCGCGCGCTGCAGATCGGGCTGGTCCACGAAGTCTGGCCAGAGGACATTTTCGAGCACGAGGTGATGGAATTCTGCCGCCATCTCACCCGCCAGAACCCGGAACAGATGGGCGCTGCCAAGATCGCCATCGAGCTGTGCGAGGAAGTGGGCCGCGACTCTGCGCGGCACGTCGAGCGGATGGCCAATTCGGCGCTGTTCCTCAATCCCGACTACGCGGCGGGACGCGTGGAATATCTCAAGGGCATCGGCTCGGGTCCACCGAAATAGCCACACAAGGCCCGCTCGCCTCGAGCAAAGTTGGGAGGCGTGGGCCGCGTGTCTCGACTGCGCTCGACACGAACGGATGCCAGACGATTCGCGCCGCCTCTCCTCATCCAAAATTCCCGCCGTTTTGATTCCATTCCGGCTGCGAAATTTTTGATGTGGAAATTATCGAGTCCCGACATGGCCTTGCGGCTGGCTTCCGGGCCGGATGCACCTGAATCGCCGGTTAACGCTACGTTGACAAAGACCGGCCGGGATGATTCAAACCCACAACAGATGGTGAATCGCGGGGAGCGGACCACTAGTAGTGGTGGTTGGCCACTGTTTCATCGACAGAGTGAATTCCTGGTGTCCGGGCATCCTTGTGCGTGCCCGAAGCCGCAGGAATGCGCCTGTTGCCGGGATTGGACTTTGGGGGTTTGGCATGGATTTTAGGGACGACCGCGGCGCTGGAGCCGGGGCTGAATTGAGCGACGACAATACCCATATCGATGATGTAACATCCAGGACACCGATCGAACCCGAAGAAAGCGAGAAACCCGCCGTCGCCATGACCGAGAGAAGCGATACCGGATCAGAGGCGCTGGTCGCTGGAACTGCCGAAGCACTGGGCGCCTCGGCACTGGCAGGCGTGGCCGAGGCCACGGCAAAGGCGCGCGAGGACGATTCCAAGGCGATCCGCGACCGCCGCTTTACGATTGTCACCGATCCCGCACGCGACGAGCTGCTCACCGATTTCGGCAAGGAAACGCTCGACGACCGCTATCTGCTGCCGAATGAGGCCTATCAGGATCTGTTCGCCCGTGTCGCCGATGCCTATGCCGACGAT
>JAGREJ010000054.1:0-6019 GCA_020446595.1 Novosphingobium sp.
GGAAAACTTCTCGTTGCCGATGATATTGATCTGGCGGACCTTCGACTTCTGGCCCTCGACGATCTCGAACACGATGTCGACGCGGTTCTGTTCGAGCATCACCATCTTGGGCTCGACCGTCGCGGCGAAGCGGCCCTGCCGCTTGTAAAGCTCGATGATCCGGGAAACGTCGGCGCGGACCTTGGAGCGTGTGAAGATCTGCCGGGGCGCGACCTTGATCTCGGGCAGGATCTTCTCGTCCTTGATGCGCTTGTTGCCTTCAAGGATGATGCGGTTGACGACCGGGTTTTCCTGCACCTCGATAACGACGGTGCCATCCTCGAAGCGGATCTGCGCCGAGGCGAGCAGTTCGGTGGCGTAAAGATCCTTCAGCGCCTGGTCGCCCGCGGCGCTCGACCACTCCTGACCGATCCGCAGCCTGATGTAGGAAAGGATCGTCTGCGCTTCGAGCCGCTGGTTTCCGGTCACCCGCATGGCGCGGATATTCTGTGCCTGGGGCGCGACCTCGCCGGTGGCGGGCGTGGCTTCGGACGCGTCCTGCGCCAGAGCCGGAGCGGGCAGCCCGGCCAGCATGGTGGAGCCGAGCAGCAGCGCCGCCAGCCCGGATGCGCGGCGCACGTCGTTGCTGCGAACCATATCCCTTCCCATCATACCCGGTGCCAAATCCTGTAAATTGCGCCGTAACCGGTGCTGCGCCGTAATCAGCGCAAACCGCAGCAAAACGTCCGCCGCCCTGTGCCCGATGGGACAAGTGCAATCAAGCGATCAATCGGGCGAAGCGTTCCGCCAGGGGCATGGAACGCGGCCCTATCCCCCGAAAATCGGCAGCGAGGCAATGTCGTTGAAGGTGACGAACACCATGAGCGCAAGGACGAGCGCGACACCGGTGCGGATCGCCCACTCCTGGCTGCGGACCCCCAGCGGCCTGCGCCGAACCGCTTCGGCGGCATAGAAGGCGAGGTGTCCACCATCGAGCGCGGGAATTGGCAGGAGGTTGATGAATGCCAAGTTAATCGAGATCAGCGCGACAAAGCTGACGAATGCCGACCATCCCAGGCTGAATTGCTCGCCCGAATACTTGGCGATCTTGATCGGCCCGCCCAGTTCCTTGACCGAACGCTCGCCCGAGAAGATCTGGCCGATCCCCGCCGCCATCATCCGCATGATGCCCAGCGACTGTTCGACCCCGAGCGACACAGCTTCGAGCGGGCCAACCTCCACCACTTCCGCCGTGCCCGCATAGACGCCGAGACGCCCGATGCGGCTCTCGTTTCCGAACCCGTCCGTCTCGATCACTTCGGCGATCTTGACCGGCACGACGAATTCGCGTCCGTCGCGCAGCGCCGCGATCTGCATGGTGCGGTTGGGGAAAGGAACCACCAGCGGCAGGATTTCGGTGAATTCTTCCACCTTCTCGCCATCGATCGCCACGATCCTGTCGCCGACCTGCAAACCTGCCTGTGCCGCGGCGGAATCCTCGGCAAGATTGGCGATCTCGGTCGTGGCGACAATCCGTCCGTAGGCCAGGTTGAAGGCGGCAAACACGGCAACGGCCAGCAGCAGGTTGGTCATCGGCCCCGCCAGCACAATCAGTGCGCGCTGCCACAAGGGCTTGAACTGGAACACCTGCTCCCGTTCCGCCGGGGTCAGCCCGTCATCGACCGGACCGGGCGTGCTCGCCGCGTTCATGTCGCCCGCGAACTGGACATAGCCGCCAAGCGGCAGGGCGCAGAGCTTCCAGCGCGTGCCGCGCCGGTCGGTCCATCCGGCCAGTTCCTTGCCGAAACCGACCGCGAAGGCATCGGCCTTCACGCCGAACAGTCGTCCGACCAGATAATGGCCCAGCTCGTGAATGACGACCAACGGACCAAGCACCAGCAAAAAAGCGATCAGCGTGGTAAAAATGGATGGTGATTCAAGCAATTGAGGCACTCTCCGTCAGGCGGTGCGCTTTGTCACGCGCTTCCCGGTCGACCGCCAGCACGTCGGCAAGGCTGGCTGGCGCAGGCGGCGCATAGCACGAAAGCGTTTCCTCGACATATGCGGCAATGTGCGGGAGAGCGATGCGCCCGTCGAGAAATGCAGCGACAGCAACCTCATTGGCGGCATTGAGCACCGCGGGAATAGCCCCGCCCGCCTCCGCTGCCTGCCGAGCCAATCGGGTGGCGGGAAAGCGTTCCTCGTCGGTTGGCTCGAACGTAAGCGAGCCCAGAGCCGCCAGATCGAGCGGCGCGCAGGGCGTTTCCATCCGCTGCGGCCATGCCAGACACGAGGCGATCGGCACGCGCATGTCGGGCGGCCCAAGCTGCGCCAGGGTCGATCCGTCGCGATATTCGACCATCGAATGAACCACCGATTGCGGATGGACGATGATGGAAAGCCGCTCCAGCCCGACCGGGAACAGGTGATGCGCCTCGATCAGTTCGAGACCCTTGTTCATCATCGTCGCGGAATCGATAGTGATCTTGGCACCCATCGACCAATTGGGGTGCTTGAGCGCCTGTTCCGGTGTAGCCGTGGCAAGCTGCTCCACGCTCCATGTGCGGAACGGTCCGCCGCTGGCCGTCAGGGTGATCTTGCGCACCTGCGAAATCTGGTTGCCTGCAAGGCACTGGAAGATGGCGTTATGCTCGCTGTCGGTGGGAAGCAGCGTTGCGCCATGTTTCGCCACTGCGGCAGTCAATATCTCGCCCGCCGAGACAAGCGCCTCCTTGTTGGCAAGCGCAATGGTGCCGCCCTGCTCGATTGCCGCCATGACCGGAGCCAGCCCCGCACAGCCGACGATGGCGGCAAGCGTGAGATCGACAGGGCGCGCGGCAGCCTCGATCAGAGCCTGCGATCCGCCAGCCGTTTCTATCCCTGTATCCGCGAGCATGTCGTGCAGTTCGGGCAGGCGCGTCTCGTCGGCGAGCACTGCCACCTCGGGCCGGAATTGCCGCGCCAGCCGCGCCAATTCTTCCGCGTTGCCGTTGGCGGTAAGCGCCACCACACGCCATTGCTCCGGCTCGCGCGCGATCAGGTCGAGCGTCGATGCGCCCACCGACCCGGTCGCGCCGAGCACCGAGATCGAGCGCACGGTCATCAGCCCAAGAGCTCGCCAATCAGGATGACATTTCCAATCACCACCAGCACCAGTAGCAGACCGTCCACCCGGTCGAACAGTCCGCCGTGTCCGGGCAGCAGCTTTCCGGAGTCCTTGACCCCGGCCTTGCGCTTCATCCAGCTTTCGAAGAAGTCGCCGGCCTGGGCGATGATGGCGATCAGCGCGCCTGCGAGTGCAAAGCCGACCGGACTGCCCATTGGCGTCACGACAACCTGATAGGTGTCATGCGGGGATTGTGGGGACTCGGCGAACAGGCTGTTGAAACCGGGGTCCGCCATGCGCGAGACAAGCAAGGCGACAATCAGCCCCGCCCCGATCATCCCGCCCAGCAGCCCCGCCCAGGTTTTCGAGGGGCTGATGCTTGGCGCGATCTTCGGCCCACCGATGGCGCGTCCGGCAAAATAAGCGCCAATGTCTGTCCCGATCACCGCGCCGACAATCATCAGCACCCAGAACATTCCCATCGGCAGGTCCCTGAGCGCCAGCAGCACCGCGCAGGCAATCCCGCAATAGACCGCGCCGCCATAGCGCCATGCCGTGCGCTTTCCGCCCGGCGGATACATCAGCAGGCACAGCGCGGACCATTCGAACCACACGCCGATGCCGACAACCAGCACGAACACCATCCACGCAAGGCCGCCCGCCCACAGGGCAAAGCCCGCTACCGCCAGCATGACCAGCGCGCTGACAGTGCGGGTCAGGAGGTCGGAGGTGCGGGAAGGCTCAGCGCCCGCCATACCGCCGCTCCCGCCCGGAAAAGGCGTCCATCGCCTGTTTCAGGTGATCTGCCGTGAAATCGGGCCACAGCACATCGGTGAACCACAATTCGGCATAGGCCGCCTGCCACAGCAGGAAGTTCGACAGCCGCTCCTCGCCCGAAGTGCGGATCAGCAGGTCGAGCGGCGGCAGATCGGCGGTATCGAGGTGCGCGGCGATAGTTTCAGGCGTAATCGGTCCCTGCTCCGCCGCCTTGGTGGCAGCGCGGGCAATCTCGTCCATCGATCCGTAGTTGAGCGCCACGGCAATCGTGGTGCCGGTGTTGCTGGCAGTCCGCTTCAGCGCACCCTCGATCAGCTCGACAACATCGCCCTTGAAGGCCTTGTAATCGCCGATGATCTTCAGCCGGATGTTATTCTCCGCCATCTCGTCGAGATCGGACACGATGAACTTCTTCATCAGGCCCATGAGGTCGGAAATCTCGTCTTCGGGCCGCCGCCAGTTCTCGGTCGAAAAGGCATAGAGCGTGAGCACTTCCAGCCCGAGCCCCTTGGCGCCGCGCACCATGGCACGCACCGCCTCGACGCCTTTCTGGTGGCCGATCGCACGCGGCAAGTGGCGCTTCTTCGCCCAGCGCCCGTTGCCGTCCATGATGATCGCAACGTGGCGGGCATGGGCACCGCCCTTCCCGCCCGTCTCGGGGGCGGGAACGTTCACTGCGCCATGATGTCCTTTTCCTTGCGCGCCAGTTCCTCATCGACCGCCTTTATCATGCGATCGGTCAGCTTCTGGACCTCGTCCTCGCCGCGCTTGCGCTCGTCCTCGGACACTTCCTTCTTCTTCTCGTCTTCCTTGAGCGATTCATTGCCATCGCGCCGCACGTTGCGGATCGCGATGCGCGCGTTCTCGGCATAGGTTCCGGCGAGCTTGGCCAGTTCCTTGCGCCGCTCCTCGGTCAGGTCCGGGATCGGCAGGCGGATCGTCGTGCCGTCGTTGATCGGATTGAGACCCAGCCCCGCCGCGCGGATCGCCTTTTCGACCGGCTGCACGTTCGACTTGTCCCACACCTGCACCGAAAGCATGCGCGGCTCGGGCGCGGAAACCGAGGCAACCTGATTGAGCGGCATCTGCGAGCCGTAGACCTCGACCGTCACCGGATCGAGCAACGTAACGTTGGCGCGGCCTGTGCGCAGGCCGGAGAAATCGCTTTTCAGGGATTCCACTGCGCCTTCCATGCGCCGCTCGAGATCGGCCTTGTCATACCTGGCCATTTCAACCCTCCTCCTGCACTATCGTCTGCACGCCCTGGCCCGAAAGCACCCTGGCGAGATTGCCGCGCTCGCGGATCGAGAACACGACGATGGGGATGGAATTGTCGCGGCACAGCGCCACGGCGCTCGCATCCATCACCTTCAGGTTTCCGGCAAGCACCGTGTCATAATCGACTGTTTCATAACGCTTTGCAGCCGGGTTCTTCTTCGGGTCGCTGTCATAGACGCCATCGACGCTGGTGCCCTTGAGCAGGGCATCGCAGCGCATCTCCGCTGCGCGCAGCGCCGCACCCGAATCCGTGGTGAAATAGGGCGCGCCGACTCCCGCCGCGAAGATCACCACACGGCCTTTCGAAAGGTGTCGCTCGGCACGGCGGCGGATCACCGGCTCGCACACCTTGTCCATCTCGATCGCCGACTGGACCCGCGTCGGAACGCCCAGTTGTTCGAGCGCGTTCTGCATCGCGAGCGCATTCATCACCGTGGCCAGCATGCCCATGTAATCGGCCTGGGCGCGGTCCATGCCCTTGGCCGCACCGGCCATGCCGCGAAAAATGTTGCCGCCGCCGATGACGAGGCAGATCTCCAGCCCGGCATCTTTCGCCGCCTTCACTTCCTTCGCCAGTTCCGCAACGAATTCGGGATCGATTCCATAGTCTTGCCCGCCCATCAGGACTTCGCCCGACAGCTTGAGCAACACGCGTTTCATCTCTGGCAGGCTCATGGAGCGAACAGGTCCCGGCTTTGACTTGGAGGCCACGCATTAGAAGCGGACACGGCGAAAGCCAAGCGTGCAGTTGGCGCAATGCCCGGCCATTGCCAGCGTCGTGCGCATGGTTACAACGCGATTGCAAGGGCGCTGCAACGGCATCGCAAGACAATCAAAAGGAGAGATCATGCGCAGACTGGAAGGACAGGCGGTATTCGT
>JAGREJ010000054.1:6107-11432 GCA_020446595.1 Novosphingobium sp.
CGGCGGCGAAGGCCGTGGCCGACAGTATCGCCTCGCAGGGAGGCGAAGCCCATTCGGCCTATCTCGATCTTGCCGATCACGGGTCTATCGATGCCGCCTTCAGCGAGGCGGAAAAGACGCTCGGCCCGATCCTGCGCCTGCATGGCAACGGCGCCGCACTCGATGTCGCCAATTCGCGCGATCTCAACGCGCTCGACATCGACATCGAGACCTTCGAGCTGACCTTGCGCATCAACCTCACCGGGCACCTCGCCTGCGTGAAGCGCGCAATGCCGGCAATGATCGAAGCGGGTGACGGCGCGATCGTGCTGACCAGTTCGGGCGCCAGCTACATGCCCGAACACATCCGCCTGGCCTATGGCGTATCGAAGGCGGGCATCAACCAGCTCGTGCGGCACGTGGCCCACAACTGGGGCAAGGCAGGCGTTCGCTGCAACGCCATAGCGCCCGGCCCGATCCTGCCAGACGATTTCCCACAGATGGAGCTTTACAAGATGGCGATGAAGAGCCCGCGGGTCGGCTCGGGCTACGACATCGCCGCGATGGTCGCCATGCTGCTGTCGGCGGACAGCGAGTGGATCAACGGTCAGGTCATCTCCGTCGATGCGGGGATGTCGATGCGGGGTTAGCGGGCACTTCTTGACTTTTTTGAGAGGGTTGTAATTTTCTCAAAGAGTTCGGGGGGACGCCGATGAAATATGTGCTGGTCTTGTTTGGCGCGCTGGGGCTTGCAATCTCTTGCGTCCAGGGGATTGAGCCGCTCATCGAAGTGACGCAGTGGGTTGCCTGGATCACCGATCATTGGGTCGAACTGACGCACAAGTTCTGGGCACTGCTGGCCAGCCTGATCGGTTTGCGAATGCCGACATTCGTTTCGGATGCCCTGAGCGGGGTTACCTATACGATTGCACTGTTCGTTGGATTTCGTCGTCTGGACGTAGCTCCGGATGGGCGCATTTTCAGGTCGGTAAATTGGATTGAAAATGCGTTATCAAAATCGGAACGAATAGTTGCAAAGAACAGATTTGGTAAATTTGCTCACGGCATATTGGAGTTTTCAATATTTATTCCATATTTTTTGATAATAATACTATTGTTGATAAATTCATTCACGCAGGGAATTATATTTTATCTCATAAGCCTTCTTTTCTCCAGAATTGAGAATATCGTTCCCGAGAAGTTTCTGAACAAGGCATATCATCTCGGCTTTCAGAAACTCGCTCATTCTTCAGCACGCGATGTCGGCGACATCATTGCCATGGTCTACTTCGTCATGCCGATCCTCGTTCTGGGCATCGTCGCAGGCATACTCGTGGTCAACGAGATCGGGCACAACGGCGCAAACATTCGGAACGCATATGAATGGGCGCGTTGCGATGCGGGGATCGAATGCGAGTCGGCAAAACGCTAGAGCAAGGCTGTTATCAATTCCGCACCGGCTCCGGGCCCTCGCCTTCGGCCAGTTGCGCGGCCACCTCGGAAACGTCGGTGCCGCGCTCGGGAAAGCGCACGAAGATCAGGATCAGCATGCCCAGAACATGCCAGCCGACGACAATGCCGAACACCACCGGCAGGCCGCCCAGCATCTCGCTCAGTCCGAGCGTCCATGCGCCCAGCGTGATCCCCAGGTTGCTCATCGCCATGTAGAGGCAGAACTGGGTCGCCGCGACACGCGGATCGCACAGCCGCATAGAGATCGGCAGGGCGACAACGGTCAGCAGGGTGTCGAGGATCAGCCAGGCGAAGACGAAAGCGCGGAAGACGTGCACATCGCCCCACATCGAGCTTCCCAGGATCATCGCCAGATTGAGCGCGATATAGCTGGCATAAACGCCGATCGTCGCATTCTTCGCACCCAGCCTGTCGCCGATCCAGCCGCCTATGGTCAGACCCGCCACGCCCGCCGCCAGTTGCGCCATGCCGACCAGCGCGGTGACCTGTTCCTCGCTCCAGCCCAGCTCCTGCGCGCCGATCAGCGGCGTCGCGCCGCTCAGCGCGCCATAGTGGATCCCGCGCGAAATCAGGGTGGGAAGCCAGATCAGGCTGATCGGTGCAAGGATCGAGCGAAAGGTGTGGCTCATGATCGGCCACCAGGCACCGACATGGACGAGCCTGTTGCGCTCATGGGTCTGGCCGGGACTCCACGGCGTGCGGCGTTCGCCTTTCCGCTCGCGCAGCGCGATCACATAGAGCGTAATCAGGGCGACGAAACCGGCCGAGAGCAGATAGGCCGCCGCCGGGCCGAGCGAGGCCATGGCCATGCCGGTCAGCGAGGTCGCCATGGCCGCGCCAATCGCCTGCCCGCCGAACATCATGCCGGAGCCGCGCGCGCGCTCGTCCTCCTCCATGATATCGACCGCAAGGCCATCGACGGCGACATCCTGAAAGGTGGTCGCCATATTGACGAGGAAACCGATGGCGGCGAGCAGCAGCACGTCGCCCACTTGAGGGCGGATCACGGCGGCCCCCGCCATCAAGGCGATCATCACCATCTGCGCGCCGATGATCCACACCCGCCGCCGCCCCATCGGCAGGAAGGTGTAGCGATCCATGATGAAGCCGTTGACCAGCTTGAGCGTCCAGGGAAGCGCGGTCAGCCCGAGAACGTAGCCAACATCGGCGGCGCTGGCGCCATTGGACGCCATCCAGGCGGGAATGGCGAACCAGAACAGGCCGATGGGAACGCCCTGCGCGACATAGAGGATGAACAGAGTGAAGAGACGCAGATTGCGGCTTTCCGCGAGGATCCAGTTTCCGCCCGGTTCATCCGCCATCCATCGCACCTTCACGCCCGCATCGAACCGTGCATGACACCTTTCCGCGCGTTGTGACAGAGAATTGACTAATTTCCGGCGGCAACCGGAGCGTCGGTCTTGCCCTCGATCTGGTCGAGCAACAATTTGGCGGCCTCGCTTCCCTCGTTCGGATGGGGATAATAGGCGAGGGGTTTGAGATTAAATCTCGCTGCGGCAAAACGCCCCTCATGAATCTGCAGCTTCGCGAGGTCCATACGCAGACCGAGATCGAAGGGTGCCAATTGGGCGGCGCGTTCCAACCCCTGGACCGCGAGCGGGCTTGGCGCAGCGCCGCGGTCGACAAAGCTGCGGTAGAACCAGATCAGCGGCATTGGATGATCGTTCTCCAGCCGGTTGAGCGCGAGGAAAGGCCTGATTGCCTCGGCATAGGCTTTCTCCTCGTCGTCCGCCTTGCTGGCCTTTCTGAACATGGCATAGCCCTTCTGGACATAGGCGTTGACCTTGGTTGGATCGAGCGCCAGCGCCCGGTCGGCAGCGGCTATCGCCGCATCGTCGTTGCCTGCATCAAATTCATTCTCCGCCAGCATGGCCAGCACGCTGGCGTCCTGCGGATAGCGCGCCGCAATTGCGCGCCCTTCGAGAACGAGCGCCTTGGCCTCGTCATCGTTCACGCCGAGCTTGGCCTGAGTACGCACCGGCATCATGGCGATTTCGCCGGGGGAGAGCTGGCGCACCTTTACCGGACCTTCGGTGATCGCGGCGTGTTTCACGTCCATGAAGTGCAGCTGCCTGCGTCGCAGATATTTATCGAGATCCGAATCCAGCGCCTTGAAATCGCCAAAAGCAGCCAGAGCCGCGCTGCGCATCTGCTCTCCGGCATAGAGTCGCTTGATGTAGTCGATCATCTGGCCCCGGCGCTCGGGCTCGAAGGTCAGATAGTGATAGAGCAGCCATGCTCTGCCATAGAACGCGTTGTAAGCGCTGCTCTTTCCCTTTTTCGCTTCGTAGACCTCTGGATCGAGCAGTTCCTCGGCCGAGACATCGACAGCCAGATAGAGCTCATAGGCCCGATGCTGAGCCGGGCGGCCCAGCATGACGTTGCCGTTTGGCTCGAAGCTTGCCGTTGCAAAGAATTCCGCCCCGCCTTCCGACATCCATCGCGGCATGGGAAAGGTGCTGGTCGCGTGCGTGAAATGGTGCGCGTATTCGTGCAGGAGGGTGAGCATGGTGCCATCGGTCACCTTGCCGCGCACGTCGACGCGCGGCACGACCGCGAGCGATCCGCCCGCGCGCGATATGTAAAATCCTCCAAGGTAGCTGCGCTTGGCATTGGCTAGCTTGCGAACTTCCCGCTCACTGCGCACGACGTAGATCGTCACCCGATTGGACGGGCTGGGCGCCCCAAGCTTCCTACCCGTCGCGATTTCCAACGCGCTGTGGAAGCGTTCCAGCCGCCGCGAAAAGCTCGTGATATCTTTGAGGGAATCGTCGGCGTAGACGACGAAATGGTCGCTGGATGCCTCGAACCATTCGGCCCGCGCCACCTGAAGCGGGGCGAACATGGCAATCAGCAGGATAGCCACGCGAATCATGGCGAGAACATAACAGATCGAGCGCGGGCTGCGATCCCGGAACACAAAGGGCCGGGAAGATCGCTCCTCCCGGCCCTTCGCATGTCTGGATTGGCAATCGAAAGCGATCAGCCAGCCACTGCCGCGGCGACCTCCGCCGCGAAGTCGCTCTCTTCCTTCTCGATGCCTTCGCCGAGCTGGAAGCGGACATAGTCCTTGAGCACGACCGCGGCGCCCACGTCCTTGCCTGCCTGCTCGACGACCTGGGCGATCGGGGTCTTGTTATCCATGACGAACACCTGGCTGAGCAGGGCGTTCTCCTTGGCGAACTTGTTGACCGCACCATCGACCATCTTGGCCTGAACCTCGGCGGGCTTGCCGCTTTCGGCCGCCTTTTCGGCGGCGACCTTGCGCTCGCGCTCGATCAGCTCGGCGTCGAGATCGTCGGCCGACAGCGCCAGCGGGAAGGCAGCGGCGATATGCATGGCGAGCTGCTTGCCCAGTTCCTCAAGCTTGCCCTTGTCGCCCTCGCTCTCGAGCGCGACGAGCACGCCGATCTTGCCGAGGTTCGGCGCGGCGGCGTTGTGCATGTAGGGCACGACCACGCCGTTGCCGACCGAAACGGTCTTCATCCGGCGCAGCTGCTGGTTCTCGCCGATGGTGGCGACATTATTGGTCAACGCATCACCGACGGTGCCGCCGCTTGGGTAGCCGGCAGCCTTGAGCGCCTCGATGTCGTCATTGGCGGCGCCGAGCGCGACTTCGGTCGTCTTGCGCACGAAGTCCTGGAACTGGTCGTTCTTGGCGACGAAGTCGGTTTCCGAATTGACCTCGACGGCAACGCCCCTGGTGCCATCGACGGCAACGCCGACAAGGCCCTCGGCCGCGGTGCGGCTCGACTTCTTGGCGGCTGCGGCAAGACCCTTGACGCGCAGCGCATCCTCGGCGGCGGCGAAATCGCCGTCGGCCTCGTCGAGCGCCTTCTTGCAGTCCATCAT
>JAGREJ010000370.1:0-6784 GCA_020446595.1 Novosphingobium sp.
GCGCAGTGGAGCGCCTATTTCTCGGCCAGCGAGCCGATGGACGGTCGCGACTGGCCTTCGGTCGAGCGCGACATCGCCCTGCGCGCCGCGCGCGGTCGCGAGATGTTCATCAAGGTTGGCTGGGCGCCCTATCTCAACAACCCCAGGCTGCACGGCCGCGTTCACCGCGCGACCGTTCCGACACTCGTCCTCTGGGGCGATCAGGACAAGCTTGCCAATCGCGAATACGCCGAAGCCTATGTTGCCGCGCTGCCGAATGCCTCGCTCGAGGTGATTGCGGGTGCGGGCCACTTTGCTTTCCTCGACAAGCCCGACGCCGTCGCCAGCGCAGTGCTGGCCTTTTCCGGCAACAAGCAGAACGCGTGAGGTAACCGATGGACGTCTATTTCTTCTCCGAACAGTCGCATTACCCCGCCTGGGGCAAGTTCGACGGCATGCTGCGCGGGGACATCCCCAACAAGCATGGTGATCCGCAGGTTTCGTCACAGCTGCTCAACGGATACCTTGACCTGTATCAGCTGGCCGACCAGTGCGGCATGAACGTGATGGTCAATGAGCATCACATTGCCTCGACCTGCATGAACAATTCGATCACGCTGACGCTTGCGGTGCTGGCGCGGATCACCAAGAACGCGCGTCTGCTTGGCCTTGGCTCGATCATCACCAACCGGCCCGATCCGATCCGTGTCGCCGAGGAATATTCGATCGTCGACTCGATCTCGGGCGGTCGCCTCGACATGGGTCTGGTCAAGGGCGCTGGCTGGGAGCTCTATGCCTCCAATGCCAATCCCTCGGGCGGCATGGACCGCTTCTGGGAAGCGCACGACCTGATCCTCGCCGCCATGACCCGGCACGAGCCGTTCAGCTGGGAAGGCGAGCATTTCGAATATCGCTGTGTCAACCTGTGGCCGCGCCCGGTGCAGCAGGACCATCCGCCGGTCTGGTTTACCGGCAACAGCCCCGGCAGCGCCAAGCTTACCGCGCCCAAGGGCTATGTGAACGCCGCCTTCCTCACCGGGCCCGCCGCAAAGCAGACCTTCGATGCCTATCGCGAGACCTACGAGGAAACCTTCGGGCACAAGGCGCACCCCGACCGGCTGGCCTATCTCGGCATGGTCGCCTGCTCGCGCGACAAGGCGCAGACCGAGCGCAATATCGAAGCGGCTTTTGCCTATCTCGCAAGCGTGGCGCGGATGCGCCCGGCGCATGTCAATCCGCCGGGATATTCGCATTATCAGGCGATCACCTCGATGATGCAGACTCCGCCAGGTGCCGGCCCCGGCGGAATGGGCGGCGGTGCCACCAATGCGGAAGATCTCGCCAAGGCAGGCATCCTGTTCTGGGGCGAGCCCGAGCGCGTGGTCGATCAGATCGCGGCGTTCAACGAACTGGTCGGTGGCTTCGGCCACTTCCTGAACATGGGCCAGAACGCGCACCAGCCCTTCGAGGACGCGCGTGACAGCATCGAAATGTTCGGCGAGTTCTGCCTGCCTGAACTGGCCAAGCTGACCCCGGCGCGCGAGACCGCCGCCAAGGAAAGCGTCAACGCCTGATCCGCATGATGTGTCGTCATTGTGGCGCCCTGTTTTGGGGCGTTGCAGTGACGACTGTCGGGCCGCTGGGTTCCCAGACACAAATTATTGATCTCGCGCAGTTGTGTGCACGGTGCTAGCCGGGGTTGGTGAGCGGCAAGACGGCAGTTTTGTTCCTGGCCCACAAGTGGGATCTCTTCACGCGCCTCAAGTATCAGCGCCTGTTCGATGAGATCGGTGACGAGGCGCCGCTTGTCCTGCTGATCCAGTCATCGGACGATGTGTTGCGCGCCCTTTCCGTCCACCCGACTGCGAACCATTCGGTGGCTGTTTTCGATCCGCAAGTGCTGCCGCAGGTTCTCGGTTATCCCTATCTCAATGGCGATTCCTTGCTTCCGGGATCGAACCACTTTCCGGTGCTGGCCTGGTTCCGCGATCGGCCCGACATCGAAAGCTGTCTGGTCATCGAATACGATGTGGAATTTTCCGGCAACTGGAGCGGGCTTCTGCTGGAACTGATCGCTGCCGAGCCGGACTTTGCAGCGTTGCATTTCCGCAAACTCCGGGACGACCCAAAGTGGCGCTGGTGGTCTTCGCTGCTCCCTGCGCCCGGCGAACTGGGCTGGATATTCGCGCGACGCAGGCTGCGACGTTCGTTCAATCCGATCTATTTCATCTCGCGCAAGGCGATCGAGTTGATCGATGCAGCGCACGCGAGGGGCTGGCGCGGCCATCATGAGGGTCTGTTCGCGACTGTCCTTGGCCGAAGCGGTTGTCGGCTGGTCGACCTTGCCGAACTGGGAGGGTTCTGCCCGGGCAGCGAGCAGGATCTGCGCTCGGGCCTTCCGGTTGCGGAACTTTCGACCATGCGCTGGCGGCCCGAAGTCGAATCGACCGAGTTTCTGGAGCGTTCGACTGGCCGCACCCTGTTCCATCCGGTAAAGCGCGGCTGGCTGTTCGACGGCAAGCAGGTGGTTTGCCTCGACGAATAGTGGCGCGCGGACCGAGGCGGATGAACCAGGAAACGACGTTACCGATTCTCGCTGTCCTGCCCGAATTGCTCGCTGCCCTGCGCGATGCGGGCAGGGCGGTGCTGATTGCTCCGCCGGGCGCGGGCAAGACCACGGCGGTCGCGCCTGCCTTGCTCGGCGAGGAATGGTGCACCGGCACGGTGATCCTGCTCAGCCCGCGCCGGGTTGCCGCGCGCGCCGCCGCCGAACGCATGGCCTCGGAAATGGGCGAGATGGCCGGGGAGACGGTCGGTTATCTCACCCGGATGGACAGCAAGCGGTCAGCCAGGACTCGCATCCTGGTGATGACCGAGGCGATCTTCGTTTCCACTATCCTTGCCGATCCTTCGCTCGACGGCATTTCGGCGGTTCTGTTCGACGAAGCGCACGAGCGGCACCTCGATTCCGACCTTGGGCTCGCGCTCGCCATCGAGGCGAAAGAGGCACTGCGCGACGATTTGCGGCTGCTGGTGATGTCGGCGACCATCGATGGCGCGCGGTTTGCATCGTTGCTCGGCCAGGCACCCGTGATCGAAAGCGCGGGCAAGGCATGGCCGCTGGCGATCCGCTGGCTCGGCGCTTCGCCAGAGTTGCGGATCGAAGATGCGATGACGTCGGCGCTGCTCACCGCATGGCGCGAACAGCAGGGAGACGTGCTCGCTTTCCTGCCCGGCGTGGGCGAAATCGAACGTTGCCGCGAGAAGCTGGAGCAACGGCTTTCCGATGCGCTTGTATTGCCGTTGCATGGTCAATGCGACACCAATGCACAGCGCGCGGCGATCCGCCGCGATCCCGAAGGACGTCGCCGGATCGTCCTGGCCACGGCCATTGCCGAAACCTCGCTGACGCTCGATGGGGTCAGCGTCGTGGTCGATGCCGGACTGTCGCGCCGCGCCGAATTCGACCGGGCGGCGGGCGTAACCCGGCTTGTAACTCACCGCGCCAGCCGCGCCTCTGCCGACCAGCGGGCGGGGCGCGCCGCGCGGCAAGGGCCGGGCGTGGCCTATCGGCTGTGGGAGGAAGCGGCGCATCCCGGGCGTGCAGCCTTCGATCCGCCGGAAATCGAGACGTCCGACCTTGCCTCGCTGGTGCTCGTTCTGGCCGACTGGGGTGCACGCGATCCTGCGGCGCTGACATGGCTCGATCCGCCGCCGCAGGCATCGGTCGATGCGGCGCGGGCGAAGCTGCTGGCCTTGGGCGCGCTCGACGATGAATGCGCGATCACGCCCTTCGGCAAGCAGGTCGCGAGCCTGCCGATGGCGCCGGATGAAGCGGCCATGGTGCTGTTCGGCGCGCGGGCGGGGCAGGCGGAACAGGCGGCGCGACTGGCGCTGCTGCTTCAGGAGCGGGGGCTGGGCGGACGCTCGGACGATCTGTTGCAACGGCTCGATCGCTGGAATGGCGAGCGAGGCCAGCGGGCCGAGGCGTCCCGGAAGCTGGCGGCGCGCTGGGCAAGGCGGGCAGAGGGGCTGATTTCTGGCGAAGCACGGGTGGATGCCGCCGGTCCGGCGCTGTTCCTTGCCATGGCGCGACCCGATATGGTGGCGAGACGGCGCGACCCTTCGGGCGAAAACTGGCTGTCGGCGGGCGGGCGCGGCTATGTGCTCGATCCGGCATCGCCACTGGCGCGGGCGGAGTGGCTCGCCATCGGCGATGCGCAGGGACAGGCGAAAGGTGCGCGCATCCTGTCCGCCGCGCCGCTCGATACCGGCGAGGTGCAGGCGCATCTTGGCCATCTGATCGAGCGCCGTTCGGTCCTGCGCTGGAACGAAAACGATGCGCGCGCCGAAGCGCGGCTGGAAAGCCGCATGGGCGCTATCGTGCTGACGTCCGGGCCTGATCCCGAACCTGACCGGGACGAGATGGTAGCCTTTCTGCTTTCGATCGCGCGCGAGCGCATCGCTGACCTGTTGCCGTCGGACCTGCTCGCTCGCGCACGCCATGCCGGTATCGCCGCGCTGAGTCCCGAAACCCTTGCAGGGAGCGCCGATCAGTGGCTCGCGCCATTGCTGGCAGGGCGCCGCGATCTCGATATTTCGCGCGGAAAGTTGACCGATGCGCTGCTCGGCCTGCTCGACTGGGACACGCGGCAGGCATTGGACAGGCTCGCGCCGCGCCACTTCGAAAGCCCGGCGGGAACCAGCCACGAGATCGACTATGCCGATCCCGGCGGGCCATCGGTCGAAGTGCGGGTGCAGGCATTGTTCGGGCTCGACGCGCATCCGGCGATCGGTCAGCCGCCCGCGCCACTGCTGCTCAAGCTGACCTCTCCCGCCGGTCGGCCGATCCAGACCACGCGCGATCTGCCGCAATTCTGGCGGGGCTCGTGGCGCGATGTGCAGCGCGAGATGAAAGGCCGCTATCCCAAACACCGCTGGCCCGACGAGCCATGGGCGGAAAAACCCAGCCTGAAGACCAAGAACGCCTTTTCACGCGGCGAAGGCTGAATTATGGGATCTTCATGAGCGCGCGCATCTACCAACGCCCAAAGAACGCCATGCAGTCGGGCAAGGCCCGCACTGGCGACTGGATTCTCGACTTCGTACCTGCCGAGGCGAAGAAGCCCGATCCGCTGATGGGCTGGGCAGGTTCCGGCGACATGCGGCAGCAGGTGCAACTCTCTTTCGCCAGTCAGGACGAGGCGCAAGCCTATGCCGCCCGTTATGGCATCGAGGCGCGGGTTCATGCGACGCCGCCGCGTCGTCTCAAGCTTCAGGCCTACGCCGACAATTTCCGCTAGCCGCCGAACCCTTGCCGAATCGCCCGTCTCGCGCCATATGCGGCCTCGGGAGTCGGGTGGACGTTTGCGTTCGCGAACCTGGTCAGGTCCGGAAGGAAGCAGCCACAACGGATTGCGGCGGGTCGCTCGGCTCCTTTTTGTTCCTTTCCCCCTGACAACCGAGCTGTGAGAGCCTAGTCTGGCAGGCAATGGACGATTCCCCCGACATTTTCGGCAACGAGCCGGAAGACGAGAACGACGACAAGCCAAGCGCCGCCGAACTTGAAGAGGCGGGCCAGTCGGCGCTGTTCGGAGCGCCCGAGCCAGAAGCCGAGCCGCCTGCCGCACAGGAACCGGAACTCGAACCGACCGCTCCGGAGCCGAATCCTCCAACCATCACGCGCGATACCTCCGAGGCGGCTGCCGAAGTCGCCTCAGCGCAGCCCTATCGCGTGCTCGCGCGCAAATATCGTCCGCAGACCTTTTCCGAACTCATCGGGCAGGATGCCATGGTCCAGACGCTGGCCAATGCCATCAGGCGCGATCGGCTGGCCCACGCCTTCCTGATGACCGGCGTGCGCGGGGTGGGCAAGACTTCGACCGCGCGCCTGATCGCCAAGGCGCTGAACTGCGTGGGGCCGGACGGGCAGGGCGGGCCGACCATCGATCCGTGCGGACAGTGCGAGCCCTGCGTCGCCATCGCTGAGGGCCGCCATATCGATGTGATCGAGATGGACGCGGCAAGCCATACCGGCGTCGACGACGTGCGCGAGATCATCGAGGCGGTGCGATATGCCGCTGTCTCGGCACGCTACAAGATCTACATCATCGACGAAGTTCACATGCTTTCACGCAATGCATTCAATGCTTTGCTCAAGACTCTTGAAGAACCGCCCGCGCATGTTAAGTTCCTCTTCGCGACGACCGAGGTCAACAAGCTGCCGGTGACCGTGCTGTCGCGCTGCCAACGTTTCGATCTCAAACGCATTCCCGCGCCACTGCTTGCCGACCATTTCGCGCAAGTCTGCGCTGGGGAGCAAGTCGCCGCCGACGCCGAGGCTCTGGCGATGATCGCGGCAGCGGCGGAAGGTTCTGTGCGCGATGGCCTCTCGATCCTCGACCAGGCCATTGCCCATGCCGATCTCGACACCGATGGGACGGTCCATGCCGGGCAGGTGCGCGACATGCTGGGGCTGGCCGACAAGGGCGCACAGCGCGAACTGCTCGGCGCACTGCTGGCGGGCGAGGGCAAGGCAATGCTTGCCGTCGTCGAGCGGCAGTATGCGCTGGGGGTCGAGCCGCTGGCGCTGGTGCGCGGGCTGATGGAGCTCGTCCATGCCGTTACCGTTCTGCAAGTGGGCGGCGGCGAAGCGCAGGCCGCTTCTGCCGAGGAGCGGGCGGCGCTGGAGGGCTGGGCTGGCGCGATCGGTGCGGGCCAGCTTCATCGCTTGTGGCAATTGCTGCTGAAGGGCCATGACGAGGTGCGCAGCGCGCCCGATCCGCTGGTCGGATTGCAGATGGCG
>JAGREJ010000370.1:6904-8340 GCA_020446595.1 Novosphingobium sp.
GCTCCGGAAGCGCCGCCGTGGGAAGCACTGGTCGAACGTGTCGCGCAGGTGGCGGGCGAACATGCGGCCAATGTGATGCGGCTTCAGGTGCGCGTGGTGGAGCTTGGCGCGGACAGGCTGGTCTATGCGCAGCCGCCCGAATTTCGCGAGGACAAGAGCGCGGAGCTTCGCGATGCCCTGAAACAGGCGACAGGCGAGCGCTGGACGGTCGAGCGCGTGGAGAGCGGAGGCGCGCTGACCATCGTCGAGGCTGAGTTAGCCAAGGCCGAGGCCGCCAGACAGGAATTGCGCGCCGACCCGCTGGTCGCGGCGGCGCTTGCCTCGTTTCCCGAGGCCGAATTCATTGAAACCGGTTCGGATCGCCGCGTTGTCGGCGGGTCCGACTGATACAGAGGAACACGATGGACAATATCAAGGAAATGATGGCCGCTGCCCAGCAAGCCAGCGACATGATCAACAAGCATATGGAAGAGGCCCAGAGCAAGCTCGATGCAATCGAGGTTGAGGGTGTATCCGGCGGAGGACTCGTGAAAATCCGTTGTTCGGCCAAGGGCAAGATCAACGGCGTCTCGATCGACGACAGTCTGATGGCAGCTTCGGAAAAGACCATTCTGGAAGACCTGATCGCAGCAGCCTTCAATGATGCCCGCACAAAGGCCGATGCTGCCGCCGAGGAAGAAATGCGCAAGGTGCGTCACTCGATCCAGCTGCCGCCCGGTTTCAAACTGCCGTTCTGAGATCACGATACACCGCATGTTCACGATTGCGGATTGATTGGACTGTGGCGAAGCCCTAAATTGTGAGGGCATCGAGGAGATTGCCATGCGTGTCGTGATCCATGACGAGGAATCGCTTGAGCCGATCACGGTCGTGACCCTGCCGGGCCTGACCGAGAAGAACCTTGAGATGAAGCGCCACTGGCGCGTTTCGATTCACGACGGCGCGAACCAGCCGCGCGAGATGCCGGCCGAACGCGCATATTCGGACCGCATGCGTTTCGTCGATCTGACCTTCGAGAAGGTTACCCGCGTGACGATCACCCATGGCGAGCAGGTGACCTGGCGCTGCCTGACCCGCGCGGCCGATCTTGCCATGCTGCTGACGCCAGACTGGCTGCCCGGCCAGCGTCCCGCGATCGACATGCTCCAGCGCGAGAACGAACGTCTTGCCAGCCTGATGATCGGCTCGCTCACCTCGCGCTGAGCAACGCGCCGAATTGTCGTCCCAACCGAGGGTTCGCACCGGCGCTATTTGAGCGGGAGCAATTTGCGTGCCCTGCGCCGCATGATAATGTGCGCCGCATCCGGGTGGACACCGGCTAACAGGAGATAGCCAATGCGCATGGAAGACATGGTGATTGTCAGCGTCGACGATCACATCACTGAACCGCCGACCGTTTTCGACAACCAGCTTTCCGGTGAGGCCTACGCAACGGC
>JAGREJ010000371.1 GCA_020446595.1 Novosphingobium sp.
CTCCGAACCGGCGGTCGGGTCTCACCCGGTTGACTATCGCGTCGATTCCCTATCACAAGTCGCAATCAATCGATTTGCATTTGGGAGGATGCGACGTGGAAGCCACGCTTGATCGCGACCGGCTGAAGGACGCCAGCGACGAGCGGCTGGCCGAGGCGGTGCGTTTTTCCGATCCGATGACGCTTCGCGGCCTGCTCTATTACCTGACCGGCGACGAGAGTCTGGCGCAGGTGCCCACCGGGCAGGCGCGCGGCAGGTCGATTCCGGTTTCCGACATTGTCGATCAGTCGGCGCGGGAATTGCTGTGGGACAAGGCGCTCGATCTGCTCAGGCGGATGCGCGACGGTCAGTTCGATCCGGCTTCGGTCGATCCGGCGCGGCTGAAACGCAGTCTCGAACTGGCGGCGGGCGAACCGATCCCCGATAGCGATGCCGAGATGTGGATCGAGCAGGCCGCGCTCGATCCCTGGAGCCGCACTTTCGACTGGCCGCAGGAGCCGCCGCGCGAACGGGTGGAGAATTTCACCGTGGCGGTGATCGGGGCTGGGCTCGGCGGCCTCAATGCCGCGATCAGCCTCAAGCGCGCGGGCATTCCCTATTTCGTGATCGAGAAGAACGCCGATGTTGGCGGGACATGGCTTGAAAACACCTATCCCGGCGCGCGGGTCGATTCGGCAAGCCG
This sequence comes from Novosphingobium sp., assembly GCA_020446595.1. Classification (GTDB taxonomy): domain Bacteria; phylum Pseudomonadota; class Alphaproteobacteria; order Sphingomonadales; family Sphingomonadaceae; genus Novosphingobium. The sequence continues at coordinate 683 of JAGREJ010000371.1, forward strand.
CGTCTATTCGCACATCTTCGGCATCGACTACGAATTTCCCTATGCCTTCTGCCCGCAAGCGGAAAACCTCGAATATCTGCGCTGGGTCGCCGACCGGTTCGACCTGCGCGAGGGGATCGAGTTCGAAACCGAAGTAAGCTCGCTTGAATGGGACGAGGCGGAGGCGTGCTGGCACATCAAGGGCAGCGGGCCGCAGGGCGAAAAGCAGTGGCGCGCCAATGCGGTTATTACCTGCGTCGGTTTCCTCTCGCGTCCGGAATTGCCGAAAATCGAGACGCTCGAAGACTTCAAGGGTCCGATGTTCCACACCGCGCGCTGGCGGCACGATGTCGATCTTGCCGGAAAGGACGTTGCGCTGATCGGATCGGGGGCATCGGGCTACCAGCTTGCGCCGGTGCTGGCTGACAAGGTCGGCAGCCTGACCATATTCCAGCGCACGCCGAGCTGGTGCTTCGATGTGCCGGGTTACCTCTCGCGTCTGCCCGAGGGCGCGACATGGATGAACGAGGCCATGCCCTTCCTGCGCAATTTCGCGCGGTTCCGCATCAGCTACATGTCCGCGCCGCATCTGGTGGCGCAGACCATGCGCTTCGATCCGCAATTCGAACACGAGTTCGCGGTGAGCGAGCTCAACGTCAAAATTCGCGAGGAGCGGCTCGCCTTCATGCGCCGCAAGCTGGGCGACCGCGACGATCTGATGGCGAAGATGACTCCCAAGGCGCCGCCCAATTCGACGCGCTCGGTGTTCGTCGATCCCGAGAACTGCATACTGGATGCTGTCGTGCGCGATCATGTCGAGGTGGTGAGCGATCCGATCGCGCGGTTCGTTGCCGATGGCATTGAGACCGCGGACGGCGAGCACCGGCGCTTCGACGCCGTGGTCCTGGCCACCGGTTTCAAGGCGAACGATTTCCTCTGGCCGATGGAGATTACGGGCCGGAACGGCATCACGCCCAGGGAGCTCTGGGCCAAGGATGGCCCACGCGCCTATCTCGGCGCGATGATGCCGGGCTTTCCCAACCTGTTCATGCTCTACGGCCCCAACACCAACAATTTCGGCGGCCTGCAGATCGTCGATTTCGAGGAAATGACGACGCGTTTCGCGCTGGGTTGCATTGCCGGACTGATCCTCGAGGACAAGCGCAGCGTCGATGTCGGCGAGCAGGCCTACTGGCGCTACAATGCCATTGTCGACGAATACGAGGCGGGGATGATCTACAAGGATCCGCGCGTGAAAACCTATTACACCAACGAATTCGGGCGCTCCGCGGCCAACGGAGCGGTCGATATTCGTCGCATCTGGGGCTGGTTGCGCGATCCGACAAGAAGGCAGGTCGAGGGCACGGAGGATGAGAGCGAGCCACGGCCCTGGTTCGGGGAAGACCTGATCGTGGGCTGAGCCGCAGGAGGGGGAGAGGGATGATTCAGGCAATCGCCTATCGCGTGGTTGGCGTCCTGCTGCTGCTGGCTGGGCTGGCGCTGGCGCTGGGTGGTGCTCGGCTCCTCAACTTGGGCGGTTCGGCCTATTACCTGCTGGTGGGGCTTGGCTGCATCGCGGCGGGCGTGCAACTACTGCGCAAGCGCCGTTCGGGCGTGTGGATATACCTTGTCCTGTTCGCCGCGACCCTGTTCTGGGCCATGGCCGAGGTTGGCCTGCAATTCTGGCAATTGCTGCCCCGGATCGCTGCGCCCCTGTTTCTCGCGGTGCTCTGTGCGGCGCTGCTGGCGGCGGGACGCAAGACGCTGGACAGCGCATCTTATGGCCGCTCGGCTCTCGCATGGCTTGTGTGCCTCGCTGGAGCGGGCCTGCTGCTCGGTGCATATCTGGCCAGCGGTCCGCGTCTTTCCGAAAGGCGGTTGGCCGAAGTGCAGGCTTCCGCGCCGACCGGGCCGGACGACTGGGCGGCCTTCGGGCGCACCTCGATGGGCAACCGCTTTGCGCCAGCCAGGCAGATCACGCCTGCCAATGTCGGCGAACTCAAGCCGCTGTGGTCCTATCGCACAGGAGACAGCCGCCTGACCCATCCTGATACACCGGGCGGCTACACGTTCCAGACGACGCCGGTGAAGGTCGGCGACAAGGTCTTCATCTGCACGCCGCACAACAGGGTGATCGCGCTCGATGTCGATACTGGCGCGGAAAAGTGGGTGTTCGATCCGAAGATCGATCTGTCTGGCCCCAAGCTGATGTCCTGCCGGGGCGTGTCCTACGTCCCTGCCGCAGAGGAAGGTGTGGCTGGAGCCTGCGCCTCGCGCATCCTGACCGCTACCGGCGACGCGCGCCTGATCGCGCTCGATCCCGAGAGCGGCAAGCCTTGTGCGGACTTCGGCAACAACGGCACTGTTTCGCTGATCGATGGCATGGGGCCGGTCGAGAAAGGCTACTATTACGTCACATCGCCGCCGGTGATTGTGGGTGGCTTGGCCGTTCTCGGCGGTTTCGTGCTTGATAATGCGCGAACCGGCGAGCCTTCCGGTGTCATCCGCGCCTATGACGTGAAAACCGGGGCGCTGCGCTGGGCCTGGGATTCGGGACAGGGCGATGGGCCGCCGGTCGAGGGTTTCACACGCGGCTCGCCCAATTCATGGTCGGTGCTCAGTGCCGATCCCGATCTCGGTCTCGTGTTCGTGCCGATGGGCAATGCCACGCCCGACTATTTTGGCGGCGTGCGTTCCGAAGAGCTTGAGCGGTACGCCAGCAGCGTGGTCGCGCTCGATGCGGCCACCGGCAAGCTGCGCTGGGCCTTCCAGACCACGCACCACGACTTGTGGGACTACGATGTTCCGGCCCAGCCCACGTTGTTCACCTACCGTGGCAAGGGGGGCGACGTTCCCGCCGTCGCCATCGCCACCAAGCGCGGCGAGATCTATCTGCTTGACCGGCGCACCGGCCAGCCGCTGCATGGCGTTGAGGAACGCAAGGTGCCGAAGGGCGACATTCCCGGCGAACGCTATGCGCCGACGCAGCCCTATTCGGCGTTTCCCGGTGTGCGCCCCACGGCACTTCAGGAGCGGGACATGTGGGGCACGACGCCGCTCGACCAGTTGTGGTGCCGCATCGAGTTCCGCTCGCGCGATTATTTGGGCGATTTCACGCCGCCTTCGGTGCGCGGCTCGATCAGCTATCCGGGCCAGTTCGGCATCGTCAACTGGGGCGGAGTCGCCATCGACGAGGACCGGCAGGTCTTGGTGCTCAATTCGGCGGCGATCCCGAATTTGCTGCGGCTCGTTCCGCGCAAGGAAGTGGAGGAGATCGCGCGCAAGGGCGAAAAGAGCGATCATGCCAGAGGCCTCGCCATGCAGCATGGCACACCTTACGGCGTCTACGTTCTGCCGTTCCTGTCGCCGCTCGGCA
>JAGREJ010000372.1 GCA_020446595.1 Novosphingobium sp.
CGACGCGCAGCATGTAGGCGTGCAATTGCAGATAGAGCCCGTTCTGCAGGCGCAACGGGCGGAACTGGTCCTCGGTCAGCGAGCCGTCGATGCGGCGGCGCACCTGATCGCGGAACTCCGCGACGCGGGTATCGACCATCTGCTGGTCATATTGATCGTACTTGTACATCAGATCACCCAGTTGCCGGCATCGGGATCGCCGGGCTTCAGTGTCAGGTCAGGGCGCACGGTCGGGCCGAGCGCGCGAATGCGTTCCTTGATATGGGCCGGGCGCACGCCATCGGCATCGCGCTCGCCATCGATCACATAGGCCGCGAAGACGCGTTGCGCGCCTTCCTCGCGCGCAATGATCGCCTCGCCGCGATCGCCGACATCGGCGGCAGAGTTGACGAACTTCGACCACTGTTCGCCGTCCCACCAGACGACGTGGCCGCTCTTCAGGTCGTTTCCGGTCAGGATCTTCATTCTGCAAACTCCAGGGCGAGGGTGCGCAATTCATGATCGGCATCGCTGGCGACTTCACCGACGATGATGAGCGCAGGGCTCTTCACCCGCTCGCGCTCGATCACGTCGGCAAGTCCGGCGATCGGCGCGCGCAGCACGCGCATGGCCTTGCTGGTGGCGTTTTCAATCACCGCGACGGACATTTCGGGCGACAGGCCATCGGTAATCAGCTTCTCCGCGATCAGTGGCGCCGAGGCGAGGCCCATGTAAATGACGAGGGTGCGCCCCTTTCCGGCAAGCCCCGACCAGTCCTGCTCGGTCAGGCCCTTGCACTGGCCGGCAACGAAGCTGACGACGGAGGCGCTGGCGCGGTGAGTCAGCGGAATTTGCGCCGCCGCTGCGGCACCGAGCGCGGAGGTCACGCCGGGAACCACTTCGACCGGAACGCCCGCCGCGCGGCATGCTTCGGCCTCCTCGCCGCCGCGACCGAACACAAGTGGATCGCCGCCCTTGAGGCGCACGACCTGCTTGCCAGCCAGAGCCTCGCGCACCAGCAGGGCATTGATCGCATCCTGCGGCATGGTGTGGCGCGAACGGCGCTTGGCGACCGAAACCAGCCGCGCTTTCGGCCCTGCCATGGCGAGAATTTCCTCGCTCACCAACCCATCATGCACGATCAGACCCGCCTGCATGACCAGCCGCGCGGCGCGCAGGGTCAACAGGTCGGGATCGCCGGGGCCGGCGCCGACAAGGTAAACCGTGCCGGCTATTGCGAATGACTCTTCCATGGCGGACAAATGGCCTGTTGCGGCGCAACATACCAGCGAGAATGCTTTTGCCGCCTGTTAGTCGGGCTTTATCGGTCCGTCAGCTCTGCGCCCAACGCCGGACAAGGTTATGATAAAGCGCGGTAAGCCGCAGAACCTGCGCGTCGGTCTTTCCCCGTTCGGCGCTCAATGCCTGCACGCTCTGGTCGAGATCGTAGAGCATTTCGCGCGCGGCATTGTCGGCGACCAACGATTGCAGCCAGAAGAAGCAGGAAATCCGCTCGCCCGAGGTCACGGGCGTCACCCGGTGCAGGCTGGTCGAGGGATAGAGCAGGGCGTGGCCTGCAGGCAGCTTGTGGCGCACCATGCCGAAGCTGCCTTCGATTTCCAGCTCGCCGCCCTCGTAATCGCCCGGATCGGTCAGGAACAGGGTGCAGGAGAGGTCCGTCCGGATGCGTGCGCCGCTGCCAGAATGGAACCTGATCGCATTGTCGACATGCAAGCCGAACTCTTCGCCGGGGCCATACCGGTTGAACAGCGGCGGGAAGACCGAATGGGGCAGGGCGGCGGAAAGGAACGCGGCATTGTCCATCAGCGCCGCTGTCACTTGACCCTGTGCATTGGCAGTCGCTTCGGCGTTCTCCGGAAGCTGCCGATTGCGCTTGACGCTTGCCGCGCCCGCTCCGCTGGTCGCATTGCCGTCGATCCAGTCCGCAGCCGCGATCTGTTCGCGCAGCCGCGCGGCGGCATCGGGACTGAGGACATCGGGAATTGCGACCAGCATTGGCAGGCTCCGTTACATCGTAAAGCTCACGCTCAGAGTGGCCGAGCGTCCCGGCGCGACATAGCTGAACGGTGAGCCCGAACGATAGATGGCGTCATAGTATCGCTTGTCGAAGATATTCATGACGTTGGCGCGCACCTCGAAGCCGTCGGTGACGCGATAGCGGGCAACGGCGTCAAATTTCCAGTAGCCCGGAACGGAATTGTCGTTCGCTTCCGCCGTGCCGCCGAATATCCGGCTGCGATAGAATGCCTGCGCGCCGAGTGTGAACTGGTCGGTCAGGGCATAGCTTGTGAGCAGCGAGAACGAATGCTTCGGCACATTGGCGAAGCGGCGGCCTTCGCTGTCCGGATTGGCCTCGCTCGCTTCGACCGTGGCGTCGAGCCAGGTGTAGCCGCCATAGATCGACCAGCGCGGCGTGATGTTGCCGTTGAAGCCCAGCTCAAAACCCTCGCTGCGCTGCTTGCCGACATTGGCATAGACCCCGCCGCCAAGGTTTTCGCGCGCGTTGGTCTTGTCGATACGGAACGCGGCGGCGGTGAGCAGCAGGTGCCCGTCTGCCACTTCCCACTTCGCGCCGATCTCGTAGGCCTTGTTGCGTTCGGGCTCGAGGCTCTCGACGCCGACAAGGCCGCCATAGGTCGGGCTGCTCGAATCGAGCTGTTCGCCGCTCGGATTGGAGCTGGTGGCGTAGCTGGCGTAGAGGCTCATGGCCTCCACCGGCTTGTAAAGCAGGCTCGCCTGCCCATTGAAGAAGTCGAAATTGGCACTGGCCGAGTAGGGGCCGCCGCGGCCTTCGCCCGTCGAGGTGATCTCGAACGTATCGAAGCGCCCGCCGAGCAGCAGTTCGAGCTTGGGCGAGAACTTGATCGTGTCGATGGCGAACAGCGACCAGCTTTCGACTCTGGTGACGGCAGGGGTCGCGCTTGTATCGAGACTGGCAGGGATGCGGAAACCGAGCACGGGATCGGGATCGAAAAGCGCGCGCGTGAAACCGCTCGGCGTGCCGATCTGGTTTCCGGCCTCGTTCTCGACGAATTCGGGGAATGCATAGCGCCGGTTCGTGACCGTCTCCTTGCTGAACTCGCTACCGAACACCAGCGCATGTGTGATTCCGCCGGTTTCAAGTGTCGCGGAAACCGTGGTGATATTGCCGACATATTCGGTCGTGGCGTTGCGTTGGGGCGAGCCGGTATCGACGACAAGCTGACCGGCCACAAA
>JAGREJ010000373.1 GCA_020446595.1 Novosphingobium sp.
CTTTTCGCAGACAAACCCGCAATTATCCTTGGTTCGGCCATGGGCGCGGGCATGATAGCAGCGCGCCGAGACGGCGAGAGAGGCGCGCCCGAAGACCTGCACCTCGACGCCCAGCCCGAGGTCCCGCGCAGCCTGGGCTGCCACCGAGATGGCCGTGGCCGGCATTTCGCCGGGCAAGCACACATGCGTCGCGCCTTGTCCGGCCATCCAGGCAATGGTCGCCTCGTTATAGACGTTCATGAACGGCCCTAGACGATGCGGGCGGCGGCCGCGCGCAAACAGGCCGGCGGCGTTGTTGATCTCGATCTCGAGGCCATCCGTCGCGCAGAGCATTTCCATCGCCTTGCGCTCGCGCTTGAGCATGACCTCGGCGAGCGAGGACAGGATCACCGTCTTGCCGGCGCGCTCCAGGCGCTCGATCGTGGTCGATAGATCGGGTTCATGAAAGGGCGCCCGCTTCGAGCAGATCACCTCACCCAGATAGACCTCGTCCACCGGGGCTTCGTCGGCGATGCGGGCATAGAAGTCGCGCCGCGTCTCCGCGGACCAGTGGTAGGCGATCGGGCCGAGGGTCAGCTTCGTCATCTCTCTCACCGCCATTTCTTCGTCTCGAACGCGCCCTGGGTCTGCTTCTGCCCCTCGGTCAGGGCTACCAGATCGGCGACGTTGGCGGATCGTCCGGCACGGATATCGTCCACTGCATGGCGGAAGGCCGAGACCACCTCCCGTACATAGCTCTTCGACCTTTGCCGGCCCTCGATCTTGAAGGCATTCACCCCGGCGTCGATCAGCTCGGGCAGGAGCCGCGAGAGATTGAGGCTCACCGGTTCCTCAAAGGCATAATAACCCTCGGATCGATGCGGCGCGGTATAGCGACCCTTGCAGATCGTGGGATAACCCGCCTTCTCGTCGGGGCCGAAACAGTCGATGGTGAAGCCCGCCAGTTGCGAGGAAATCGAGCCGTCGTCGTGGCGCGTATATTCCACGTCGGAGGCCGGGGAACACACACCGTCCATGTTGGTCGATTGCCCGGTGAGATAGTTGGTCAGGCTGCACCGCCCTTCCACCATCAGCCCATGATTGCCGAAAATGAATGTCTCGATCTCGCAGGGAACTTCCTTCCGGACCTCGCGGATCTCGGGGATCGTGAGGATGCGTGGCAGCACAACCCGTTTCACCCCGAAATGCTCGCAATAATAGCGGATCGCTTCGGGACTTGATGCGGCGGCCTGCACTGACAGATGCAGCCGGATGCCGCGATGGCTGCGAGCCACGTAATCGGCCACGCCCATGTCGGCGACGATGAAGGCATCGATGCCCAGCCGCGCGCCGGTATCGGCTGCCTGGCGCCAGAGATCGACCTTGCCCGCCGGTGGATAGGTATTGAGCGTCAGCAGCACCTTGGCACCCTTGGCATGGGCATAGGCGACCGACTCGCGCAGCTCTTCGGGAGTGAAGTTCAAGCCCGGGAAGTTCCGCGCGTTGGTGGCGTCCTGAAAGCCGCAATAGACAGCGTCGGCGCCCGCGTCGACGGCGGTGCGCAGCGCCGCAGGCGTACCGGCGGGGCAGATCAGTTCGGCAGTGTTCATCTCACGGAGTGTCCTTGCGATTGGTTTGGGTAGGCTCGACGCAGCGCCGTCAGAACCGAACGGCCGGGTGGCCCGAACATCTCGGCGGTCTCCTCGGCAACCGAACCGTCGACATCATCGAGCGCATTCCGGAGCCGTACGACCGCTTCGGCATCGCCAGAGACCTCGAGATGGCGCGAGAAGAAGGCAGCATCGCCATCCACTTGCGAGTCGATCAGTTCCAGCAGAAGCATGAACCGACCCCGAATGATCGCGCCGGCTTGCGGCGCGGCAGCACGCGGGACGGCGCGGAGGACGAGCGCCTTCGGGTCCGGCCGAAGGTGAAGGGCAAAGGGCAGTTCGACAGGGTCGATCAGGAAGTCGGTCGACTGATGGGGCCCCAGCCGCGCGAAGAGCGATGGATGACGGTCCGCGATTCGGCGCACGACACGGGAGAGGAGCGGCTGAATGAGCAGGCAGGCAAGGCGCGACAATGCCGTCTGTCCAGACCTGTGTGCGCGGGAGATCGTGTCGACGTTCATGTCCATGGTGACCGTCGCCATTGCGGCTGCGCCGCCATCGACACCGGCGGCGCAACGCGCCGGACGGGCCGCATCATTCGATTCCACCGATATCTTCCTTTCTTCACGCGGAGCCGATATTCGCTGACGCCTCGCGGTCGCGGGACGCGGCGGAACCATATTTTTGCCGGGACAAAGTCGCGCATATGCGGACCGACTTGGCGGCATCGCCAGCCGCAACCGCGATTTCGTCGAAAAGCGCCGCAGTCTCGCTGAACACCGACGTGTCGGGCTCCTGCTCCGTGAGCTCGTCGATCTCGGCGAGGAAGGCGAGCCGGGCGATGATCTGGTCACGCTGCTCGCGGGCATTGGCAATCGCCTGACGGGCCTGCCGGCGATGCTCGAGGGCCGTAAAACGGTCCAGGGCACCTTCAAGCCTCACGCGGCATTGACAGTTGAGGTCGACGGTCGAGATGACGCGCCGGAGTCGAGAAACGAGGTCTTCCGCATCAGGCGACGAATGGACGAGCGCGGGCATGGCGATACCTCCGGTAATTGGCTGCCCGACACTCGCTCCACCGGCGTGACGACGCTTTGCCCTGGGGCAAAGGAAAGGTGCGACAAAAGCGGCCGCTGCGGCATTTCGGTCTATTGGCGCCGCTTTCAAAGCGCGGGACTATCCAGGGCGAAATGTCTATGCCGACGTCGATCGAGACCCTCTCGCGCTCACCGACTGCCAACCGCGTGCGCGGCCTGAAGTTGCTCGCGAATTGCTCCCGGTGCTCGATTCGTCCGGCGAGCGTCTGCTCCGCGCTCGACGCTGGCGCGTTGTCCGAATTCGAAGCCATCGGGCGCGAGGCGAGCTTCGCGCCGCGAATGATCGTCTTCATGGAGGGAGAGCGGGCCGACGCGGTGTACACTGTGACCAGTGGTCTTGTTCGCCTGTTCCGGCTCTTGCCGAATGGCCAGCGTCAGATTGTCGGCTTCGGACTTCCCGGTGATTTCCTCGGACTGCCGCGGGGCGAGCGACATGTCTACTCGGCCGACGCGGCGGTCGGAACGACCGCGTGCCGATTCCACCGTCAGGACTTCATCATGTTTGCCGAGAACCACACTCGGTTTCTCCGAAGGCTGCACGACGCTGCCGTGAAGGCACTCGATCTCGCTCAGGAGCAGATGACGCAACTGGGACCGCGCCGCGCCGACGCCAAGATCGCCTCCTTCATCCTGTCGATGCGCGCACGCTGGATGGAGATCAACGGGGCCGGCGAGTCGGTGCCTCTGCCGATGAGTCGGCAGGACATCGGCGATTATGTGGGCCTGAATATCGCCACGGTCAGCCGAACGTTCACCCGTCTCGACCGGCAGGGCGTGATACGCATCGTGCCCAAAGGCGTCCGAATCCTGAATTTCCCGGCCCTCCGGCAGCTCGCCGAGCAATAGACCCAGGAGCTATCGGGTGGCTGTGGCCTCAGGCGAGGTCAATGGGATTGCGCATGCGGCCTGCGAAACCAGATCACCAGGTGGTGAATGAAGCCGGCGAACGTGGCGCACCATGCCAACGCGGCAAAGACTATGAAATAGCGGGGGATGAATAACAGGAAGGTGAGATCAAGCGTCCTTGCCATCTGCAGCGTGCACACGGTGTACATGCCGAGGGGGAAGACCGCCCCCCAATATGACGGATCGTAGCGCAACGGGAACCGGCGATAGATATGCCGCCATACGCCAAGCAGCAGCAGCATCGGGACCCACCATGTTCCTGTCGCCCAGTAGAACACGGTGAATCCCTTGAGGAAGGGCAACAACGACTGCAGAAACGGCGCCGCTTCGGTATTCTCGACCAGCCTGGCGCCGACCAGCACCGAAATCGCCATGGCCCCCATGTTGATCCAATATGGCGGTGAGAGATCGCCCGGTGAGAAGGCGAAGAACGTGTAGCGATAGAAAATGAGCGAGATCATCCAGATGTAAAACATCCCGCCCCACAGCCACATGGAGAGGGCGAGGAAGTTGAGCTCGAGACGATACGGCTGTTGCCAATGCGTCGCGATCAGCGCGCTGAGCAGCGCCACTGACTGCGTGGCGACGATAGCGAGCAACCAAGCGCCGGTGATACCTTCGTCGAGGGACGGTTTCACCCGCTTCACCGTCAGCGCGACGAAGATCGAGTAGGTCAAGCCGGACCAGAGCACGAGGGCAATCGCCCACAGCACGACCGCGGCCGTCAGGCTGCCGCCGATCGTCAGGCACTGGGTACCGAGGATGCAGGACCCGGCAACGGCGGTGAAGAGCCCAGGGGCCCGTCGATGGTCACTCACGTCGCCCAGAACGTCAGATCCGAACCAAGCAATGCGGAGCGCGGAAAGTGCGACCAGCGCTGCATAGATCACGACGTTTAGGACGAACAAAATATAGCCGATCGTCGGCATGCCCAGGAAACTGAAGCCGATCGACAGAATTCCGGTCGCCATCACCATCGCGAAATAGGCGGGAGACAGGTCTCTGACGCTTGTCCGAAACCTCCCGAGAAAGCTGGCTCTGCTGTCCAACGCTCCTTCTCCATCCCGGGCGAGTGGCCTGAAATCGAACCGGAGGATCGCAGGCCCCGGCCAGTTTCCACGCCGGCAGTGCATGACCAAGCTGCGTGACATGGCCGACTTCGGACCAGTGCCGGCCTACACCGGGCACGAGCCGATTAATATGCATCCTTGATGCTTATTCAAGCGCGGATGAAAAATGCGCCTGGCATCCTTCGCGACCGGGATCGCCGAAGAGCTCAGGCTGACACGTCATCACCTGGCGAGGATCACGCAAGCGGTTCGCAAGAGGCGGGATGATCTGCCGCGGCGGCGGAAGCGGAACTGCCCTCGCTTTTGGGAAGGCCCCTTGCCCTCACCCGAAATCTCGCGCCGCGTGTCGCGGACGGACACACCGCGGCTGATGGGCATGAAGACCAGCTTCATGCCCATCAGCGAGGTGAAACAGCCTTATTGCACCGGCTCGATTTCCGTCGGCCGCCAGCTCTTGTCGAAGAAGGAGGCGAGCGGGCTGTAGAGCCGTAAAATCACCACCCACCCCTTGTCCGGATCGGTTTGTATCCAGTTGCCGCGCGCGACGCCGTCGGGCTGCTCGGGCGAGAACCAGACCGTGATCGAGCCGTCCTCGGCCGCTTCGGCCGCGGGCGAGGGATAGTTCTGCGAGCCCGCACGCGGATATTTCTGCGGCGTCTTGAGCATCGAGCGGGTCTGGTTGTC
>JAGREJ010000374.1 GCA_020446595.1 Novosphingobium sp.
CGAAGTGCCGCTGCGCCAGTTTCATCCCGATCTCGATGATGACCTGCGCGCCGAACTGGCCCGCTTCAAGGTCCAGCTCTCCGGCCTGCCCGAGGAAGCCGCCTACAAGTATCCGTCCGAGCTTTCGGGCGGCATGAGGAAGCGCGCCGGTCTTGCCCGCGCGCTGGCGCTCGATCCGGAACTGCTGTTCCTCGACGAGCCGACCGCCGGGCTCGATCCGATTGGCGCCTCCGCTTTCGATACGCTGACCCGCGAGCTCAAGGAAACGCTGGGGCTGACGGTGTTCCTCATCACCCACGATCTCGATACTCTTTACGAGATTTGCGACCGCGTGGCGGTGCTCGCCGAAAAGCGGGTTATCGCCGTCGGCACCATCCCGGAATTGCTCGCGACCGACCATCCGTGGATTCAGGAATACTTCAACGGGCCGCGAGGACGCGCCGCCAAGGCCACGCAGGAGCGGCTGACGGGCATGGACGGTGCTATGGACAGGGCACCGGGGCAGGGGGCATAACGAAGGGCTATGGAAACGCGCGCTAATTACATCTGGGTCGGGGCGGTTACGCTTGTCCTGCTCGCCATGGTGGCTGCGTTCATCGTGTGGATCGCCCGCCTCAACGAAGGTGATCGCAACGAATACGACATTTTCTTCAAGCAGTCGGTCGATGGCCTCGCCAATGGATCGACCGTGGCCTATTCGGGCGTGCCTGTGGGCAAGGTCGAGAAGATCGAGCTGTGGCCCAAGGACCAGGGCTTCGTGCGCGTGCGGATCAGCGTCGACGACAAGGTGCCCATCGTTATCGGCACCACTGCGACGATCCAGGGCAGTTTTACCGGCGTGTCCGACATCCAGCTCGAAGGCGGCGCCAAGGGTGCGCCGGCGATTGTCGAAGAGGGGCCGGAAGGCGTGCCTGTGATCCCGACCAAACAGGGCGGGCTTGGCGCGATCCTTTCCAACGCGCCGCTGCTGATGGAGCGGCTGGCGACGCTGACAGAGAACCTCAACCTGTTGCTGTCCGACGAGAACCGCGAGTCGATTGCCGGTATCCTCAAGAACACCGACAAGATGACCGGCGATCTCGCCCAGGCATCGCCACAGGTCGAGCAGACGCTGGTCGAACTGCGCGGCGCGCTCACGCAGGCGCGCTCGGCGCTTGCCGCATTCGAGGGCGTTGCGGACAAGACCGACGAATTGCTGGGTTCGGAAGGCACCTCGCTGGCGGTGCAACTGCGCGAGACGCTGGCCTCGGCTGAAAAGGCGATGGACGAGCTCAACGGCACGCTCAAGACTGCACAACCCGCGTTGAACCAGGTATCGACGTCGACATTGCCCGCCGCCGAGGCCGCCCTTCGCGATCTGCGTTCGACCAGCCGGGCGCTGCGCAATGTCACCGAAAAGCTTGACGAGCGCGGCGCGGGCGCGTTGCTCAAGGGCAGCAGCCTGCCGGATTACAAACCATGAGGGCGGGCGCCGAACACAGGGATTGGGGAGCGACAATGCGCGCGATTTCGATGGGCGCCGTGGCGCTGGCAATGGTGGTGGTGCTGCCGGGCTGTGTCAGTCTGGGCGGAAAGGCGCCCGACATGCTGATTATGCTGACGCCGGACGAAAGCGCGCCGGCAGGCCCGATGGCGGGCGGTCAGGCGGACAATGCCATCGTCGTGCTCGATCCCGATGCCGATCGCCGGATCGATGTCGACCGCGTGCCGGTGCAGATCAACGCTTCGTCGGTCGCCTATCTCAAGGATGCGGTCTGGGTCGAACGGCCGACGCGCCAGTTCCGCCGCCTGCTTGCCGAGACGGTGCGGGCCAAGGCCGACCGGATCGTGCTCGAAGGCACCGATTTCGAAGTGAAAGGCAAGACGACTGTCGCGGGCAGGCTTTCGCAGATGGGCTATGACGCCGTGCGGCAGACCGTGGTGGTACGCTACGACGCGGTGGTAGAGGATGGCGGCGCAGTGCGCACACGGCGGTTCGAGGCCGAGGTGCCGGGCATTCCCGCCAGCGCCGCGGCGGTCGGTCCTGCGCTCAACGAGGCGGCGAACACGGTGGCGAAAGAAGCGGCGGCGTGGATTCTGGGAGGTTAGGGCACCTCTGGCTGGAATCCGACCGGCCTGAGCGGCAGCTAAGTGCCGGTCCATCCTGATACCGGCCATTCCGGACACGACGACATTGCGGGCATTGCGTTCGGACTTGTTCGCGGTTTAGCTGCTGCCCTTGAGCGAGATGACCGATACGTTTCCCATTGACGGGGTACAGGTGTTCCCTGGGGCCATCAAGGCGTGCATGCTCGTTTTGGAAAACGCACTGGCGCATATTGCGCCCGATGAAGCGGGTACGCGGCTTCACGGTATTGATGGACTTACGCCGCTGCTTGCAACTAGTGGATGTATCGGAGCGGTAGCCGCGACGGTCCTTGGCCCATCAGCGAAACCCGTTCGAGCGATCCTGTTCAATAAGACCCCCGAAGCCAATTGGGGCTTGGGCTGGCATCAGGATCGGACAATTTGTGTCAAGGAGAGGCGAGAGGTGGAGGGCTTCGGCCCTTGGACGATAAAGCGTGGTATGCACCATGTCGCACCGCCATTCGATCTGCTCGCCCAAATGGTGACGCTACGTGTGCATCTCGACGATGTTCCAGAGACGAATGCGCCACTCTTGATAGCTCCCGGCTCCCACCTCCTAGGCCGAGTGGCGGTTGATGCAATTAGCGAGGCGGTCGAGCGCCACGGAGTAAGGGCATGTTTGGCCTTGGCAGGCGACGCATGGCTATATTCGACACCAATACTGCACGCATCGGATGCTTCGACAGCGCCTGCAAGCCGAAGAGTGCTGCAAGTGGATTACGCGGCGTTCGACCTGCCGGGTGGATTGGAATGGCTTGGCATATAACGTCCGCTTTCCACCACGTTCCGGCCATGCAACGTTTGAAGCGGTGACGACAAATGCTGACGGTCAGCGGGCCACTGTGCCTGGTTGATAGCGGACTGTCGCCAACCGACGCTGCAATTCTAAATCGAGAACAGCTGCTCGTCTCCTAAGCGGACAGGTCCAGGGTCGAAGCTCTCCAGCGGTTCAAACGTTTCCTGCGTCAGCGCGACCTCGGAGAGACCCGCGAGCTTGAACTGACCGAGCCTGCGCTCACTGTCTTCACGCGGGGTTCGCTCTGTATTCAGCGCAAGCACGAAGAGGTCGCCATGGCGGGCAAACAATTGATGCGGCGCCAGCAGTATCGCGCTTCCGTTGTAGACGCCTGCGACCATTTGCTTGCTGGCTATGGCTTCGATTAATGTACGCTCGACGGTCGCCTTGGGCTCTTGATCATTGTGCATCGCAGCAAAATGGGGGCGAACAGGGTTCGCCGCAAGAGTTGATGTCCGCTTCCCACCACATTCCCGCCGTTCGCGCGGTTCGTCCCGTTGCCCGAAAGTAGCCGTCCATCGCGGATCGAGTTGTCCCCGCCGACTAGGGCTCGCGCTCGATCTCGGCGATGATGCTTTCCAGCCAGCGACGCGGTTCTTCGGCCTGGCCGATGTCGCAGACGGCTTCCTGCCAGATTCCGCGGGTATCCAGCGTTCGCCTGTCGATCCATCGCCAGTCGCCGTTCAGGTAGGTGGGGCGGCGGGCTGCCATCCATTCCGGCACCCGCCAGCGTGACCAGCGGCGTTCGCCCGGCAGCGTAAGGCGCAGCACCTCTCCGGCGGTTCTGGCAGTGCCACCCGCGCCGAACCAGATGGCGTTGTTGCGGTGCCAGTCTCCGCGGAAATGCGGGTGAGGGCGCGGCGGATCGCGCCACCTGTCGCTCTCGGCAATCGTCTCGGGAGAGCCGGTCGCCAGAACGCGCATGAATCCGAACAGCCGGTGGTGCCGCTCGCCAGTGTCCGGTTCGGCGAACAGGCCGAAAAACAGGAACACGTCGCCCGTTCCTACGTTCTGGTTGCGCAAGTGGCCCTGCGCGGCGCCGACCTGACCGAGCCAGCAATGGCCGTCGCCGAACATCGGATCGTCGTGGCAGGTTGAATTGCCGCCGTGCTTTCCCTTCGAAGCGAGAGCGGCGGCATCTGCCAGTCCGCGCTCGGCATAGGTTGTCGCTTCGCCGTTGGATGCCGGGATCGGCAGCGAGACCGGCTTGCCGTCGATAATCGGGGAAGGGCCACCGCCGAACTTCGTGTCGAAGCCCTTGCGGCTGAACACGATCTTCAAGCCCGCAGACCCTCCCGCGCCAGCGCGGCAAAGCGCATGGCTAGCAGGAACGCCTCGGACCGCGCATGGCGCGCCTCTTCCGCTTCGGCGTCGCTGCCCCAGTGCTCGGCCTGCCAGTCCTCCTCCAGATTGGCGGTCTGCCAAAGACTGTCGCCATCCGCTTCCGGTTCCAGCGCGGCGAGCGCGATGACCAGCGAGGCGGAGAGGCTGGTCAGCATCCTGAGTGCGGCCAGGCCGAATGCGTCCTGCGCCGCGACCGCAGCCTGCAATCTCGCCATGGTTTCGGGCGGCTGCTGGCGGTGGACGATCCCCGACACCCGCTCGAAATGCACGTCGTATCGGCGCTCGGCCTCAGCCAGCAGCGGTTCCCACATTTCCAATTGACGGGCGTGGAGCGGTTCCTGAGGATCGGCGCGGTAGCAGAGCGTGTCGCTTCCCGCATAGGCGGCGATCTCGTCAATGAGGCCCACGCGCGCCTCGCCCGAAGCCACGTCGATTGCATAGTCGGCAAGGTCGCGCAGCTGGAACGCGCGCGGGTCGATCTCCTCGCCTTGCGTGGACCATTCCCGCGCCATCGCTTCGGCAAGCGCGAGGCTGGGAACGCGCTGCGCATTGCCGCCGGCGGTCTTGATAGCGCGGCCATCGAGCGTGACTTGCCAGCCTTGGCCTTGCGCCTGCGTTGCAACCTCGTTGTAGAACCGTTTCAAAGCGGCGTTTTCCACATCCGGGCGAGCACGCTGGGCATGAACAGCGCATCGAGCAGGCCCACCGCCATCAGCACCCAGCCCGCCTCCTCCGGCAGATCGATCTTCCCGGCGTAGATCAGCAAGCCGAGGATGAACGCGCCAAGGCCGGTCCAGCGCACCATCTGGATCGCCATCCAGCGCGCCTTGGCCGGGTCAGGGGCGGGATTCCTTTCGTTCATGACAGCAGGTACTCCGTTATGTCAGCGGGCTGGCGCGCGACGAGTTCAGCACCGGCAGCCATCAGATCCTCGCGCGGATGATAGCCCCAGTCGACGCCGATCCCGCGCATTCCGGCGTTCACCGCCATTTCGATGTCGAACACCGTGTCCCCGATCATCACCGCATCGCGCGGATCGCAGGCGGCATCGAACAGCGCCGTCTCGGCCATCGACGGATGCGGCTTCGACGGATGACCATCGGCGGTCTGGAGCGTGGCAAACAGGTCCGAGAGCTGGTTCTCGGCAAGGCAATGCCTCAATCCGCGCTCCGACATGCCGGTGGCGACGCCAAGCACCCAACCACTCTCGTGGAGCGCCTCAAGCACTTCGCGGATGCCGGGGACCAGCGGCTGTGCCAGCCTGCCATCCACGCGCGCCGCCCGGAACGCCTGCTTGTAGCTTTCGACAACCGCGCGCTGCACCTCTGGCCCTGCGTGGGGCAGCAGACCGCGCACGGCCACTGGCAAGCTGAGGCCGACCGCGCGGCGCACCTGATTGCGGGGTGGCGCGGCCAGACCATGGGCCGCAAAGGCAGTTTCCATCGCCTCGCAGATCGAGGCCTGCCCGTCGATCAGAGTGCCGTCGCAATCGAACAGGGCCAGTCTCGTTTCTGTGCGCCGGGCAGTCATGGCGCCAGACTGCGCATGAGTTGCGCGAGGGCCGGCGAACCGTTCGCGTCCAGCGCCTCGGCCACGCCCAGCCTGTCCTCTTCGGACTTGTTCTGCGACAGCTTGAGCGTCGGCCTCCAGGCCCGCACCTCCATTTCGAAACCCAGGATACCCTTGGAGAGTTTGGCGTAGGTTCCATCGGGAAGCTCGTCCAGCGACCAGGGCCCGTCCGCGCCAAGCCGCGACTCGTGCCTCTCGACCAGCGTTTCGATGTGCCCCCTTAGCCCGTCGCCATCCATCTGCCTGACGCGGCCCTCGAGTTCGAGCGAGACATAATTCCACGTCGGAACCTGATCGCTGCTCGCATACCAGCGCGGGCTGACATAAGCGTCCGGGCCATTGATCAGCGCAAGCGCGGTCGCCCCGTCGAGATGCCGGGTGAGCGCATTGCCGCGCGCGAGGTGGAAGTGCAGCGCGCCATCGCCCGTCGAGAGCAGCGGCACATGCGCCACGCGGGGTCCGTCCGGCGTCTGGGCGAAGACCATGCCGAAGCCGATCTCCTCGATCAGCGTCTCCATCAGGGCGCGCTCCTCGGCTGGCGGCAGGCCGGTGCGGAAGGCGGCGTTGGGATGCATCAGTGCTTGCCCTTCGGTCGTGAAGGCTTGCGCGATGGCGATTGACCGCCGCGCTTGCGCCGCTCGCCGCGGCGTTCCTTGCGGAAGTCCTTGGCGTGGGCCTTGGCCGCGCGCTTCTTCGCCTCACGGGTGGGCGGCGGGGGAGGAGCGAACTCCACGTCACCCAGCGCCTCGTCGAAGCCGAGCTGCTCCATGCTCGCGGCGAAATGCTCGGGCAGCGGTGCGGTCACATCGATGCGGTCGCCGTCCGGATGGTCAATGACGAGGCGGCGCGCGTGCAGGTGCATCTTGCGGCTGATC
>JAGREJ010000375.1 GCA_020446595.1 Novosphingobium sp.
GCCATGGTGTTGCATGTTCGTGCCAAGTCATCACGATGAAGGGGAGAGCCGGTGGACAAGATCGATGTCGATGGAATCACGATTGCGCATGAGCTGATCGGCAAGGCGGGCGATCCGGCCGTGGCGCTCACGCCGGGCGGGCGTTTCTGCATGGACGTGCCGGGCCTGCGCGAACTGGCCGAGAACATCGCGGCTGGCGGTCGGCGCGTGTTGATCTGGGACAGGCCCAATTGCGGTTATTCCGACACCGTGCTGCGCGGGGCGAGCGAGTCCGAAACCCAGGCCGAGGCGCTGGGCAGTCTGATCCGCAAGCTCGACCTCGGCCCGACTGCCATTTGCGGCGGATCGGGCGGCGCGCGCGTCTCGCTGCTGACGGCGGCGCGCAACACCGATATCTGCTCGCACGTCTGCGTCTGGTGGGTCAGTGGCGATCCCATTGGCCTGATGCAGCTTGGCGGCTTCTACTGCGGCGAAGCGGGCACGGCGGCTTCGATGGGCGGCATGGAAGCCGTGCTCGAAACAGCATCGTGGGCCGAACACATCGGCAAGAATCCTGAAGCCAGGGACAAGCTGCTGGCGATGGACCCGCGCAAGTTCATCGAAATGATGCAGAAGTGGTCTTCGGTCTATGTGCCTTCGGACACCTCGCCGGTGCCGGGTATGACCCTGCGCGACTGGGCTCAGCTCAGTATGCCGGTCATGGTGTTCCGTTCGAGCGAGACGGACCTGTCGCATACGCGGGCAACCAGCGAATGGGTCCATCGCCTGATCCCGCATTCCAAAATCGTCGATCCGCCGTGGCGCGACGATGAGTGGAATTACCAGTCGGGGCGCCAGCGGGCGGGCGATGTCGGGATCACAATCTTCACCTCTTGGCCCAAGCTTGCGCCGCAGGTTCTGGAATTCATCTCGCAGTGACCCTGCCGCGCACCTGTCGCAAATGGGTGCTGGCAGAGCCGCTGACGGACGGGATCATCCGGCCCGATAACTTCGCCCTGCTTGAGGAGCCTCTGCCCGAGTTGCGCGACGGGCAGGCGCTCGTTCGCACGCGCCTCATCAACCTGCACTCGCGAACGCGCCTGAAGATGAGCGCAATGGCGGTGGGCGAAACCGATCTTGCCAATTATGGATTGGCCGAGATCGTGGCTTCACGCGATCCTCTGCTGCCCGAAGGTGCGCACGTCCACTGGCAACTGGCCTGGCAGGACTGGCAGGTCATCAGCCGCGAGGAGAAGCCGATCGGCTATGCCCCGCCGACAGCGGCCACGCGCGCGCTCAACCACACCGATGCGCCGATGAACTACGTGCTGCGCGATCAGATCGCGAAGGGCTGGCCCGCGGATACGGTCATGCATGTTTTCGGCACATCGGGAACCACGGCGCTGCTGGGGCTGCGGCGATGCGGCCCGGTGTTGGCACGCGACAAGGTGCTGGTCGCGGCGGCGAGCGGTTCCGTGGGCTCGATCGCCGCGCAGATCGCCAGGGCAAAGGGCGCTTACGTTGTCGGGCTGGCAGGCGGTGAGGATCGGTGCCGGTGGGTTGTCGAGACACTGGGGATCCACGCCTGTATCGACTACCGCGCGCCCGATCTCGAAGCGCAACTGCTTGCGGCATTTCCCGATGGGATCGACCTGTTCTGCGACGGGGTGGGCGGATCGCTCACAGCTCTGGTTGCGCCGCTGATAGCGAAGGAAGGGCGGCTATTCTCCTATGGCAGCTCGGCGAGCTTCTACGGCGGTGAACCGAGAGGCACGGGCAATGGGCTGCGCGGCGCTTTCGGCATTACCCCGGAAATCGAGGCCCTGTGCGAAGCCAGGGCGATCCGCATCGAATGCTTTATCGTGTTCGATCACTACGATGAGCGGCTTTCGCTGGAAGACGAACTGGCGATCATGCTGCAGGCGGGCACGCTGAAATCCTTGACCCAGGTGACGCATGGCTTCGAAAACCTGCCCCAGGCGGTCACGGCGATGTACGAGCGACCCCATTCGGGCAAGGCGCAGGTCCAGTTCGAGGGATGAGGAGAACGCGATGCCAAGCGAGGAACTGGCGGCGGTCGTCGCCGCGATCCGCAAGGAAGAGCGCGAGCGCGGTGGCAGCAGACTCGGTTCGGTGCGGCCCTCGGTCGATGACCTGATCTCGCGCAAGGCGGCGATGAATGCAAACTACCTTCCGATACAAGAGGGCGTGTCCCACCGCGACGGCTCTGTCGGCGGAATTCCCGGTGTCTGGTTCGAACCCGAAGGGGCGGATCGCAGCCGGGTGATCCTTTATTGCCACGGCGGCGGCTTCATGTTCGGAAGTCCTATCAATACCGGCCATGTTACCGCGCGGCTGGCGCGTGAAACGGGGTGTCTCGCTTTCAGCCTCGATTACCGACTTTCGCACGAAGCGCCGTTTCCCGCTCCGGTCGAGGATGCGCTGGCGGCCTATCGCGGCCTGCTGGACGAGGGATTTGCGCCCGCCAGCATCGCCATTGCCGGGGATTCGGCGGGCGGCGGGCTGGCGGTTCTCGTCATGGTGGCCGCGCGCGACGCGGGTCTACCGCTGCCTGCGGCCTGCCTGTCCAGCTCGCCGTGGACCGATCTGGAAATGACCGGCGCTTCGATTGCTGAGAACGAGGCTACGGACGTCCATTGCCACCTGCCGGGCCTCAGGATGATGGCCCAGGCCTATCTGGCGGGCGCTGACCCGCGCGATCCGCGCGCCTCGCTGATCCATGCCGACCTGTCAGGCCTGCCAAGGCTGCTGGTTCAGACCGGCGGCGCCGAAGTGCTGCGCGACGATGGCGTGCGGCTCGCCGAACGGGCACGGGTGGCGGGTGTCGATGTGACGCTCGATGTGATCGAGGGGGCGGTGCACATCTGGCAATACGTTGCGCCCGATGCACCCGAAACGGCAAAATCCGAGGCTGAGGCGGGTGCCTTCCTCAAGGCGGCGATGGATCGGGCCGGTCAGGTCATGTAGTCGGGTGCCCGCCAGGAGCCTTCTTCGCCTCTGGCGAGCGAGTATTCATCCGATCTTGCGCCCGGATCCTCATCCGGCCCTTCGAACACGCGAGCGGCGAGGTCGCGGGACGACTGGCGCCCGTCGAGCGGGTCGATAATCCGCCGGTCGATGCGCCAGCCGTCCGGCCCGCGCGACAGGTATATGCGCGAGATGTTGAGGCGAAGCATCTGGGGTTGCCTGTCCCTGTCCCGGCCCAGGATGATCGAGTAATTGGTGGCGATCGCGCGGTCGCCCTGCAGTTCGACATGGGGCAGGGTGCCGATATGCGCCGCGCCGTTTCCGGTCAGCGAGCGATGGCCCTTGCCGTTCATCATGTCGCGGATTTCGGAAAGCCCGTCCATGTA
>JAGREJ010000055.1 GCA_020446595.1 Novosphingobium sp.
CATGACCCCGGCGACGTTCGACCAACCCGATGAACGCATCGGGCACGGGCGAGTCCATATGGCGCAACAGCATGTCCGGACGAGGCACACCCAGCGCATGGGCCATCAGATGTTCGGCATCGGCGCGCGCCGTGATGCTGACCTGTTCGAGGTCGGCGGCAGCCGAACGGATCGCTCGCGCGACCGTATCAGCCATCCAGCGCCGCCAGCCGCTTGGCCTCGTCCTCGGCGATCAGCGCGTCGATAACCTCGCCGAGCCCGGTGCCCTCGATCACTTCGGGTAGCTTGTGCAGCGTCAGGCCGATGCGGTGATCGGTGACGCGGCCTTGCGGGAAATTGTAAGTCCGGATGCGTTCCGAACGATCGCCCGAGCCGACCATCGCCTTGCGTGCCTCGGCTTCCTCGCCGTGCGCTTCCTCGCGCATCTTCTCGTAAAGCCGCGCGCGCAGCACCTGCATCGCCTTGGCGCGGTTCTTGTGCTGGCTGCGCTCGTCCTGGCAGGTGACGACGATACCGCTGGGCAAATGCGTGATCCGAACCGCCGAGTCGGTGGTGTTGACGTGCTGTCCGCCCGCACCCGACGAGCGATAGATGTCGATCTTGAGGTCCTTGTCCTCGATCGCGACATCGACTTCGGTGGGTTCGGGCAGCACCGCCACGGTCGCCGCCGAAGTGTGGATGCGACCTCCCGATTCTGTCACTGGCACGCGTTGCACGCGATGCACGCCGCTCTCGAACTTCAGCTTGGCGAAGACGCCCGCGCCGGTGACGCTGGCGACGACCTCCTTGAAGCCCCCGACATCGCTGGCGCTCGCCGAGATCGGCTCCAGCTTCCAGCCCTGCTCCCCGGCATAGCGTTCGTACATGCGGTAGAGATCGCCCGCGAACAGCGCGGCCTCGTCGCCGCCGGTGCCGGCGCGGATTTCAAGCATGGCAGAGCGGCTGTCGGCGACGTCGCGCGGCAGCATGGCAATGGCGAGATCGCGCTCGAGTTCGGGAAGCTGTTCCTTGATCCCGGCCAGTTCCTCTTCGGCCATCGCCTTGAAGTCGGGCAGCGCGAGCATCTCCGTAAGCGCCGAGACTTCCTCGCGCATGGCCGCAACCAGTCCTGCGGCCCTGGCGACAGGTTCAAGCTCGGCATAGTCGCGGCTGGCGGCAACGAATTCATCGCCTTCGAGCGTGCCCGAGGCGAGCCGCGCTTCCAGTTCGGAAAAGCGGTGCGCGATCTGCGCGAGGCGTTCGTCGGAGAGGGTGGTCATCGCGCCAAACCGGTCAGGTGAGGGTGACACAAGTGACACCGCACCATCGCCGTGTAACCCGACCTTATGCGCTGATTATACTGCATAAATCGGCTCGAGGGTGACACATTGCGCATTTTCGGAAACGGAACTCCTCAGTTGCTGGTCTATTGCTTTCGACCTGCCATGCGAGGCCGAGGTAGGAAAGGGTCACGCCAGTGGCCGCACCTTCGTCATCCCGGCCCCCGAGCCGGGATCGGGCTTTCTTCTTTCCGTACCAAGAAGGAAGCTGGACCCCGGATCAAGTCCGGGGTGACGATAGTGGATCAGAGAAACTGTGGTCATGCCAAGATGAATGGCTTCATCTGTAGCCACGCTTGCTCAATTTCCGCAGCATCGGGGTTGTTACGACGAATGTTAGAGGTAACACCATTCATGTCGCTGCGGAGACTCACGATGCAAGTGGCTCCGCTTTTTACCGCCTTATCGAAGCGCTTTCGAGGCGACCCGGTCGCCATAACATCGGCAGAATAGTTCAGTTCCCGAAAACGAGATGCTGCTGCTATTGCCGCGTGAATGAGATCGTCACTTTCAGCAACGACGACCACGTCAGCATCCTGTTGGTTCTGCTCCCCCACCAGCATCGCCAGCCGCTCGATACCCGCCGCCCAGCCGACCGCAGGCGTCGCCGGGCCGCCAAGGCTCTCCATCAACCCGTCATAGCGCCCGCCGCCCAGCACCGTGCCCTGCGCCCCGAGGCGGTCCGTCACGAATTCGAAAGCAGTGTGCCTGTAATAGTCCAGCCCACGCACAAGGGCGGGCGCGCGGACATAGTCCACCGAGGCCGCGTCCAGCCCTTGTGTAACCTTGCCGAAAAAGTCCTGCGCTTCCGCCGAGAGGTAGTCGTCGATCAGGGGCGCATCGGCCACGAAGGGTTTGTCGCGCGGATCCTTCGAATCGAGAATCCGCAGCGGATTGCGTTCCAGCCGATCCTGCGAATCTTCGCTCAGGTCCGCCTTGTGATCGCGGAAGTATTCAACCAGCGCCGAGCGCCACGCATCGCGGCTTGCCGCATCGCCCAGTGTATTGAGCAACAGGGTCACGCCATCGGCAATGCCAAGCTCTTTCAGGATCTGGTCGGCCATGACCAGCAGTTCGACATCGGCGAGCGGCTCGGCCGCACCGATGATCTCGGCGTCGATCTGGTGGAACTGCCGATAACGGCCCTTTTGCGGTCGCTCGTAGCGGAACAGCGGGCCGTGCGTCGCCACTTTCAGCGGCGCATGCTGCTGCCAGCCGTTGGTCAGATAGGCGCGCGCGATCCCGGCAGTGAATTCCGGGCGCAGAGTCAGCGAATCCCCACCGCGATCCTCGAACGAATACATCTCCTTGGAGACGACATCGGTCGTCTCGCCCAGCGAGCGCGAGAACACCTCGGTCTTCTCGAACACCGGCATCTCGATGCGGGTGAAGCGGTATAACTTTCGCACCTTTTCGAAGGTCGAGACTACATGCGCGAAAGCCTCGGCCTCCGCGCCGAAAATGTCCTGCGTGCCTCTGATCGCTTGCGGTGTCTTCATGGCTCGCGGCGCTTAGCGGGAATGAGGGGGAAGGGGAAGTCCGCCGGACTTGATGGATTTGCGACCAGCGGCCATGAGGCATTGCGATGAGAGAGTGGATTGCCCCGATCGCCGCGCTGGCCGTGACCTTTGCAATGCCGTTGCAGGCCCAGACCGGCACCGTTGCACAGCCTCCGCTTGCCGCCACGCCGATCCCGCCCGCGGCAAACACGCCCTGGCCGGGCGGCACGATGGCTCTCGATGTCGATGCGAGCGACGTCCTGCGCGGCATCTACAAAGTCACCCAGACCATCCCCGTCGCAACGGGCACGCAGCGCCTGACCCTGCTGTTTCCGGAATGGCTCCCTGGCAACCATGCGCCGCGCGGGCCGGTTGCCGAACTGGTCGGGCTGGAATTCAGCGCGGGCGGGCGGGCGCTGCGCTGGGAGCGGGACCGCGTCGATGTCCATGCATTTCATGTCGATCTGGCGGGCGCGAACGGACCTGTGGTTGCGCGCTTCGTCCACACCTCGCCACTGCGCAGCGGCGAGGGCCGGGTGACCATGACCCCGGAAATGCTCAACCTGCAGTGGGAGAAGATGAGCCTCTATCCCGCCGGGCACCACGTCTCGCGGATCGGGGTGACGCCCACGGTCACCCTGCCCGCAGGCTGGAACGTCGCCTCCGCGCTTTCGGGACGCACGCGCAAGGGCGATACGGTGACATGGGCAAGCACCGACTATGAAACGCTGGTCGATTCGCCGGTCTTCGCGGGCTTGTTCTATCGCCAGTGGCCCTTGGGCAAGGCGGTCCAGCTCAATGCCTTCGCCGATACTCCCGCCCAGCTGAGCCTGCGCGAAAGCGACCGCGCGACCATGTCGAAACTGGTCGACGAGGCGGAAGTGACATTCGGCGCGCCGCCCTACGACCGTTACGAGTTTCTCGTCGCACTCACCGCCCGGCTCGGCGAGATCGGGCTCGAACACTTGCAGTCGACCGAAATCAGGCTGGAGCAGCGCACATTCCTGCAGTGGGACCAGATGGCATGGGACCGCAACGTCATCCCGCACGAACTGGTCCACGCCTGGAACGGCAAGTATCGCCGCCCGGCGCGGATGGCGACGCCGGATTACCGCATGCCGATGCAGGGCGATCTGCTGTGGGTATACGAGGGCCAGACCCATTTCTGGGGATGGGTGCTCGCCGCCCGCTCCGGCGTGCAGTCCAAGGACATCGTTCTCGGCATGATCGCGCAGGCGGCGGGACAGTTCGCCGTGGCCACACCCGGCCGCGCATGGCGTCCGGTCGCCGATACCACTCGCGATCCGGTCGCCGCCGCACGCAAGCCCAAGCCCTATCCGTCCTATGCGCGCGGCGAGGACTATTACCGCGAAGCGGCGCTGGTCTGGCTCGAAGCCGATCAGGTGATCCGGCAGGGCACCGGCGGCACACGCGGACTCGACGATTTCGCGCGCGCCTTCTTCGCCCGTTCGACAGCGCATCCCGGCCTGCATACCTATGAACGCGCGGACGTCATCTCCGCGCTCAATGCGGTGCATCCATACGACTGGGATCGCTTCTTTCGCGAGCGGATCGACAGTGCAGGCCGATCCGCGCCGCTGGCAGGAATCGAAACGGCGGGATACCGGCTGGTCTGGAAAAGCCAGCCCAATCCCTACGAAGCCGCCCGCATGGATCAGCAGCGCGAGCTCGATCTGTCCTATTCGCTCGGCTTCACCGTTGACGGAAGCGGAGAGGTCAGCAAGCCGGTGTGGGACAGTCCGGCCTTCCGCGCCGGGATCGTCACCGGGACGACGATCGTCGCGGTCGATACCATCGCTTTCACCATGGAGGGGCTGAAGCTGGCGCTCGAACGCGCCCGGCAGGACAAGCGCCCGATCCAGCTTCTCATCCGTCGCGACAACAGATTCACCACCGTCCCGGTTTCCTATTTCGCGGGACTGCGCTGGCCATGGCTGGAACCGGCGACTCCCGGTCGCGAGGCCGGGCTCGACAGGTTGCTGGCTCCCAGATCCAGATAAGCGCAGTCGCCCGTCGACAAGATGTTGCAGTGCAGCAATTGCGCCTGTAAGGGCGGCAGCGCATTTCCCGCAGCGAGACCAGAGCCCTTCAATCCATGCGCATCGACCTGATCCCCGTCGGCAAGAACCCGCCAGCCAGCATCAATGTCATCATCGAGGTGCCGACTGGCGGCGAACCGGTGAAATACGAATTCGACAAGGCCTCAGGCGCGCTGTTCGTCGATCGCATCCTTCACACCTCGATGCGCTATCCCGCGAACTATGGATTCGTGCCGCACACGCTGTCACCCGATGGCGATCCGCTGGACGCGCTGGTGATCGCACGCTCGCCGTTCGTGCCTGGATCGGTGGTGCGCGCAAGACCGATCGCCGTCCTGAATCTCGAAGACGAGCATGGCGGTGACGAAAAGCTGGTCTGCGTGCCGGACACCGCGACCTTTCCCTACTACACGAACGTTCGCGAAAAAGCCGACCTGCCCGACATCGTCTACCAGCAGATCGAGCACTTCTTCACGCACTACAAGGATCTCGAAACCGAAAAGTGGGTGCGCATCGGCACCTGGGGCAACGCGGATGAGGCGCGCCAGATCGTGCTCGAAGCGATCGAGCGGGCAGAGACGGCCGGTTAGTCCCCGGCCACGCTCATGCCATCGATACGCACTGTCGGCGCGTCGATTCCGCGATAGACCTCGAGGTCGCTGGCGGGCCGCATCCGGGCGAACATGTCGATCAGGTTTCCGGCGACCGTGAACTCCGCGACCGGTCCGGCGATCTCGCCGTTCTCGATCAGGAAGCCCGAAGCGCCCCGGCTGTAGTCGCCGGTCACGCCATTGACGCCCATGCCGATCAGTTCGGTCACGAAAACGCCCTGGCCGATGTCGGCGATAAGCTCTTCGCGCGACAGGTCCCCCGCGGCAAGCACCACATTGCCGACCGTGACCGAGGGCGCGCCGCCCCCGCGCGAGGCGTGCCCGGTGGGCGCGAGGTCCAGCTGGCGTGCCGATGCGCTGTCCATCAACCAGCCGGTAACCTTGCCGTTCTCCACCAACCTGCGCGGCGCGGTGGCGAGCCCTTCTCCATCAAAAGGTCGCGACCGCAAACCGCGCGGGCGCAACGGATCCTCGTCGATGACCAGCGCCGGATCGAACAGCAGGTCATCCAGCCGGTCGAGCAGGAAGCTTGCGCGCCGCGCAATCGAGGGACCGGACATCGCCGAAACGAGATGACCGAGCAGCGAACCGGCCACGCGCGGATCGAACACCACCGGCATCTGACCAGACTTCACCCGCGCAGGCTGCAAGCGCGCCACGGCGCGCTCCCCCGCAAGGGCGCCGATCTCCGCGACGCCCGGCAAGTCGGTGGCATGGCGGGCCTGACGCCAGGCATGGTCGCGCTGCTTGTCCGCGCCTTCGCCCGCGACCACGCTTGCGCTGACCGCCCGGCTCGTCCCGACGTGGCAGGCGGCAAAGCCGTGACTTGTCGCCAGTGCCGAGACCGAACGACCGGCGCTTGCTGCGGTACCATCCGAATTGGTCACGCCAGCAACGGCCAGCGCGGCGTCCTCGGCTTCGCGCGCGAGATCGCGCAGGCGTTCGGGAGAAACGGGCACATCGTCGACAAGGTCGAGATCGGCCCACGGACCATGGCTGAGCAATTCGGCGGGAGCGAGACCCGCGAACCGATCCTCGGGCGCGGCGCGGGCCATGTCGATGGCGCGGTGCGCCAGTTCGACAAGCGCCTCGTCGCCCAGGTCCGACGAGCCTATCGAGGCCGACCGGGCACCGCAAAAGACACGCAGCGTGATGTGCTCGCCTTCGGAACGTTCGACTTCTTCCAGCTTTTTCAGCCGGACCTGAATCGTTTCCGATGCACTGCCTGAATAGGCCGCATCGGCGGCATCGGCACCTGCCTGCATCGCCCTGTCGACAAGGGCGGCGGCCCGTTCAAGGGCCTGATCGGGATCGAACACGAAAAATCTCTCCTGCACGCGCCGGAACGGGCGTGAAGGCAGGTGACTTAGGGACTGGAAGCGTTAAGGGCAACGCCACCCGGATGTTCAGCCGAATGCGACGGCCAGACCCTTGAACAGCGCCGTCAGCGCGAAGGGCAGGCCAATGGCAAGCAGCCACAGCGCGAGGCGGTCCTTGCGGAACCTCTGCTCGATCGACGGATCGGCGGCCTGTTCCGCGGAAAGCGATGTCCAGCGCCGCTCGAACTTGCGGCAGGCGGGAATGATTGCGCCAACAAGGATAATGAGCGCCAGATAGGGAAGCAGCGAGGTGCCCTTGGTCTTGAGTGCACCGATGGTAACGAAGATCTGCAAGGCAGTATAGGTCAGCAGCGCGTAGGCGATATGATCGCTCATCTTCCGACGCCAGTCGACCGAATGCTGCGCAGCGGATTGCCCGAACGTAACGGTGCGCCTCAAGCTGTCCATCGAATCCCACTCCCGATTCTGAACAATCAGTAGACCACCTGATTGCGCGCTAGGCAAGAGCAGTTAACTATATTGCAAGTTAGAAGGCCCAATTTCCTTTCCCATGCAGGAAACCTGCCAATTTGGTCGAAAACGCGGAAAGCCGTGCTTGCCCAGCACATGGCAGATGCGTAAGGCGGCTGGCGATGACCGATGGAACCGACATTGCCGCCACGCACGGCGCGAACGAAATTTCCACAGATGGCGCTGTTCAGGCGTCGGGCGGGCTGGAAGTCGTCTCGATCGCGAAGAGCTACGACAAGCGCGCGGTGCTGACCGACATATCGCTTTCGGTGGCCAAGGGCGAAGTGCTGGGCCTGCTCGGCCCGAACGGCGCCGGCAAGACGACCTGCTTCTATTCGATCATGGGCCTGGTGCGTCCCGACGAAGGCAGGATCCTGCTCGATGGTGTCGATATCACCAATCTGCCGATGTATCGCCGTGCGATTCTCGGCCTTGGTTATCTGCCGCAGGAAACCTCGATCTTTCGCGGGCTGACGGTCGAGCAGAACATCGGCGCGGTGCTCGAGCTCAAGGAACCGGACGTAGCAACGCGCGAGCGCGAACTGGAGCGCCTGCTCGAAGAATTCGGGCTCACCGCTCTGCGATCCAGCGCGGCCATGGCGCTTTCGGGCGGCGAGCGGCGACGCTGCGAAATCGCCCGTGCGCTTGCGGCGCATCCCTCGATCATGCTGCTCGACGAACCCTTNNGCGGGTATCGATCCGCTGTCGATCGCCGACATCCGCGATCTGGTGAAAGACCTCAAGACTCGCGGAATCGGCGTGCTCATCACCGATCACAATGTCCGCGAAACGCTCGACATCGTCGATCGGGCCTGCATCATCTACGGTGGCCAGGTCCTGTTTACCGGCAGTCCGCAGGATCTCGTTGCAGACGAGAACGTGCGGCGTCTCTATCTCGGCGAGGGCTTCACGCTGTGAGTGGTTGCGTGAAGGGCTGACGATGGCATTGGGCCCTCGCCTTGACCTGAGGCAGAGCCAGTCGCTCGTCATGACGCCGCAATTGCAGCAGGCGATCAAGCTGCTGGCGCTCTCCAATCTCGAGATCGAAACCTTCATCGGCGAGGCGCTGGACGCCAATCCACTGCTCGAAATGGCGAGCCCGGATGAACCGCCAGGCGATCTTGCCGATTCCGACCCGGCGGGCGACGTCCGGCGCACCAGCCTCGAGACCTCGCCGGTCGATCAGTTGATCGGCGAGGGGCGCGGGGCGGAGGACCGGCCGGTCGAGACCCTGTCCGATGCGGGGGAGGTCGGGCGCGAGACCGGCGAAGGCGAAGTGCCTATTGGCGAATCGGGCGACTGGGGCCGGGATATGCGCACAGCCGCTGCCGACGGCCGGGAGTGGCCGGAAGATCGCGAACAGTCAGGCGAAACACTGGCCGAACACCTTCTCGCGCAGGTCGGCGCCGCGTGCGACGATCCACGCCTCGTATCGATCGCGCGTTACATCGTCGGACTGCTGGACGAAGCGGGCTACCTTGCCGTCAGCCCCGAAGACGTGGCGCTTGCACTCGGCACCGGCCCCGAGGACGTGGCGGACGCGCTGGAGATCGTCCAGTCGCTCGATCCGACAGGCGTCGGCGCCACGAGCCTTGCCGAATGCATCGCGCTCCAGGCCCGCGAGGCGGACCGTTACGATCCGGCAATGGCGCGGCTGATCGACAATCTCGATCTCGTCGCCAAGGGTGAGCTGGCGCGCCTCAAGCGGATTTGTCAGGTGGACGACGAAGACCTGCGCGACATGCTGTCCGAACTGCG
>JAGREJ010000376.1:0-1906 GCA_020446595.1 Novosphingobium sp.
CATGCGCCGTTCCGCCACTTTACCGACGATACGATTTCGACGCTGCAACTGGCGCGCTCGGGATATGTCACGCTGTCGCTCGTCGCCATCGACGGAGCCGGGCTGGCCAAACGCCCGCCCGCCGCGACTGCCGATTTCTCGCCCAGCGAGGTGTGGGAGCGTGTCCTTGCGGGCAATGCCCGCGCCGTAGTCGTGGACCGCGGCGCAACCCGGCCCGATGGCGCCGATCTGTCCACCAGCACACTGTCGCTGAGCCCAGGGTCATTGATCGTGCGCGATGCCCGCTCCCGCCATATGCGTCTGGAGCAGGTTGAGGGCTGTCTTGTCTCGCTGCGATTGCAGCGCCGCTTGCCGCATGCGGGGCCGACTCGCGAATACGCGCTGGCCGACGGCGCGCTGGTCCATCAGGCGGCGGGAACGCCGCAGGACAGCCGCACCGAGCTGATGATGGCGTTGCTTGGGCGCATGGGGCGCACCGATGCTGCACCGGCAATGGCAGCCATCGCGCGTGAAGAAGGCAGTCAGGCGCTACGCTGGCAGGCTTTGCGCGAGTGCCTTTCGCTGGACACGGCAGCGGGATTTTCCGCGCTGTCCGAAGTCGCGCGCCGCAGCGACGACGAGCTTGCCCCGGCGGCAGGCGCGCTGCGCTCGCAGCTGATCGAAGCCTATCCGCAATTGAAGGAGATTGCCTGATGCCCCGCGTGCTCGATGTAGCGCCCGCAGAGAGGTGCAGTGTTGCCGAATGCGTCGATGCGCTCAAGCACCATGGCTTCGATCCGCGCGACGAGGAATCGCTCCAGCACGCCGCCATGCTGCTGCGCCGACTGGGGGCCGACCGGACTTTCCTTGGCGACATGCTGGTGGCCGAACTGGCCGAGCGTCATGACGAGGACGACGGGGTCAATTTCTACGGGCCGCAAGTGGTGATGCTCCACGCGCCCGACGGCGGCGATTTCTTCATGCGTGCAAACCTGTGGCCTTCGGAGGACGAATACATGATGCGCGCCAGCGGCGGCGCCTCGTTCGTCTACGGCTTCCCGCACGATCACAACTTCGATTTCCTGACGCTCGGCTATTTCGGGCCGGGCTACTGGAGCGAATACTACGA
Source organism: Novosphingobium sp. (assembly GCA_020446595.1). GTDB lineage: Bacteria > Pseudomonadota > Alphaproteobacteria > Sphingomonadales > Sphingomonadaceae > Novosphingobium. Next base: position 1,109 of record JAGREJ010000376.1, read on the forward strand.
ATACGACTACGAGCAGGTGGTCGGCTGGCAGGGGGAGCCGGTGGCGCTGCGCTTCGTCGAGAAATCGGCGCTGCACGAGGGCAAGATCATGCATTACCGCGCCCATCGCGACGTGCATGCGCAGCTGCCCGCCGATTCCCTGTCGGTCTCGATCAACATCATGCATTCGGGCGGGTCGCTGGGATGGATGGACCAGTACAATTTCGACATCGAGAACAGCCGGGTGGGGCGGATCGTCTCGCCGGGATCGAGCGAGGCATTTCTGCGGGTTGCCGTGGGCCTCGGCACGCCCGAGGCGCTGGATCTCGCCGAAACGTTCGGCGCGCGCCATCCCAGCGACCGCATGCGGCTGGCATCTTGGCGGGCGCTGGCCTCGGTCGCCGGGAGTGAAGAAGCGCGCGACGCGGTATGGCGGCAGGCGGAGCGGTGCGGCAGCAGGCTGGTCGCGGCCGAAGCTCGGAAGCTCAGGCGGGTGCTAGAAGAAGCTGCCTGACAGCGCGTCGATCGCGCCTTGCAGGATCACGGCCGCCGCCGCCGAATCGATTCGTTCGGCGCGCTTCGCACGGCTCATGTCCTGACCGATCAGGTCGCGTTCGGCACCGGCGGTCGACCAGCGCTCGTCCCACAGCAGCACCGGCAGGCCCAGCGCCTCGGCCAGATTGCGAGCATAGGCGCGGCTCGACTGTGCGCGCGGCCCATCGCTCGCATCCATATTAAGCGGAAGGCCGATCACGATCCCGGCCACGGTGCGTTCGCTGCACAGGGCTCGCAGCTTCTCCTTGTCCGCGCCAAACTTGC
>JAGREJ010000376.1:2074-4785 GCA_020446595.1 Novosphingobium sp.
GGATGAAATCGGCGCGCAGGTTAGCCCAGAACAGTGTCACGTCGAACAGGTGATAGTTGTTTCCCGGCATCACATAAGGCCCGAGCCCGATTTCAGGCGGCTCGCCGATCGAGAGGAAGCCGTCCTCGCGGCATGCAGCGGCGATCCTGCCTGCAACCAGCTTTCCGGTCTTCGCCGTCAGGTCGGGGACCAGCGTGCCGAGATTGGCCGTTGCGGGCGCTTCGCCCCCTGCCTTTCCGGTCAGAGGATTGGTGCACAGGAACGTGGCCTTTTCGAGTGCCTTGCCGTCGAGCCCCTCGCGCCGTTTCCATGCCTTGACCAACATGTCTGTTTCCGCGGGCTCGGCAACCGTCAGCCATGAGACGATGCAGCCGGTCTGTTCGGGCTCTGCGCAGGCGGCGAGACCGGTCTGCGGCAAATCCTGCTCCACAGCGACCGGCCAGCCGATCAGATAGGCAGCGACAATGCGCCTTGCGAGCGGCGTTCCCGCCACGCGGTCGCGCAGGAGGCGACGCAGGTGATAGGCGCCCTGGCTGTGCCCGGCGAGCACCACCGGCCGGTCCGGGTCGACTGTGGCAATGAACCTGTCGAAGGCGGCGAGCACGTCGCCATAGGCCAGGTCGAGCGCGCGCGTCCCTTCCGGTTTGTCGGTCAGGAAGGCGCCAATCGTCGCCTGCCGGTAACGCGGCGCCCAGACATTGAGGCTCTTGTTGAAGGGGCTCGCCATGCCCTGCACGAACAGTGTGGCGAGATCGCGCGATGGCTTGTCGTCAGCGGGCGCGTGCCATTTCGCTTTCTCGAAATAGCTGGTCGGGTGAACGAAGAACACCGGCACGGTCAGCGCGTCGGCGTCCTCTTCCAGACCTTCGGGCATCCATGTGGCCGGATCGTCCGCGCCCATGCCGGGGCGTGCGATCCAGTTCTCGTAGGTGCCATAGGCATCGCTCTCGACGGCGGGCTGTGGCGTGAACTCGGCCTCGGGCACGAAGGCGATCTCGCTCAATTCGGACGACCACAGCCTGAGAGCGAACATGACCGCGATGACCAGAACCGTTACGCCCGCCACCAGATAGAGGAACTTGCGCGCCATTGCTCAGTCCCGACCGCTCCCCGTCTTTTCGATACGCGGACGCAGCGTGGTCCAGGCGCGATGTTCGCGCAAGGCGCTCCACCAGGAGAGCGGGTTCCAGGTCTGGGTGCCGTCGAGCGAGAAAGTGATGAATTCGGCGCGTCCGCCAATGTCGTGAAGCGGGACCGGTCCACCGAGTCCGTTGTCGTAAAGCTCGGCGCGGCTGTCGGCGCTGTGATCGCGGTTGTCGCCCATCAGGAACACGTGGTCCGCAGGAACCGTGATTTCCGGCATGTCGTCGAGCGTCTGTTCAAGATGGTCGATCACCAGATAGCTCGCGCCGTTGGGCAGGGTCTCCCGCATGATCGGCAGCTCGCAGACCTCGCGGCCCGAAGGCATACGCGCCTTGAGACCGGGAAAGGTGTATTCGTCGCAGGGCTGGTCGGGATCGACCGGCAATTCGAGCGCGGGTTCGACGAGCTGCGGCACGGGCTTGCCATTGAGAATGATCTGACCGTTGGCGACGGCGATCCGGTCACCCGGCAAGGCGACGACTCGCTTGATAAGATCCTCGCGCCGGTTGCGCGGCACGACAATGACCACGTCGCCATATTCCGGCGTGCTGCCGAAGATCCGCCAGTCGCTGCGCGGCAGCACATGGAACGAGGCCGACGACCAGTTCCAGCCATAGGGATACTTGCTCACCACCAGCCGGTCGCCGACCAGCAGGCCCGGCATCATCGAGATGGAGGGAATGTAGAACGGCTTGGCGATCAGGCTGTGAAAACCCAGCACTGCAAGCAGCATCAGCAGCAGGCCGCGCAGTTCCGCGCCCCAGTCGATCCCTTGTTCGGTGACCTCCTGCTCTTTCGAGCTCTCCTGTTGCGTCTCGCTCACAGCGCCCGTGCCTCGATCACTACAAACGCCTGCGCCCATGGGTGATCGTCGGTGAGTGTAAGGTGAATGATCGCTTCGTGCCTCTCGGGCACCATGGATGACAGCCGCAGGGCCGCGCCGCCGGTCAGCGCCAGGGTCGGCGCGCCGCTGCGCGCATTCACCACGCCGATGTCCTTCATGAACACGCCGGCACGAAAGCCGGTGCCGACCGCCTTGGAAAAGGCTTCCTTGGCGGCGAAACGCTTGGCGTAGGTCGCGGCGGTGGTGAGTTGGCGGCGGCGCGCCTTGGCGCGCTCGATCTCGGTAAAGACACGATTCTCGAAACGCTCGCCAAAGCGGTCGAGCGAATTCTGGATGCGCTCGATGTTGCACAGGTCGGAACCGAGGCCGATAATCATCTTGCCTCGTCCATGAGCCGCCGCATCCGCACCACAGCATCCTCCAGACCGGTGAAGATCGCCTCGCCGATCAGGTAGTGCCCGATGTTGAGTTCGCGCAATTGCGGGATCGCCGCGACCGGCTGGACATTCTCGTAAGTAAGGCCGTGGCCTGCGTGCGGCTCGATCCCGTTCTTGGCTGCGAGCGCGGCCATTTCAGCGATCTTGCGCAGTTCGACCGCGCACTGTTCGCCTTCAGCATGGGCATATTCGCCGGTGTGGAATTCGACGACCGGCGCGCCGAGCCGCATCGCCGCCTCGATCTGACGCGGCTCGGGCGCGATGAACAGGCTGACGCGGATGCCCGC
>JAGREJ010000377.1:0-4937 GCA_020446595.1 Novosphingobium sp.
ATGTTCGCCGTAGTCTTCCCTGCGACGGTTGCGTTCCGCCTCGGCGTGCTCGGGTTCGTAGGTCAGCAATTGGCGGCGCAGGATCGGGCCGATGCGCTTTTCGAAACCATCGGCCAGGCTGAAGGCGGCGGGCACGATCAGCAGCGTCAGCAGTGTCGACATGATGAGTCCGCCGATCACCATCGTGCCCATCGGCGCACGCCATGCGCCATCGCCATTGAGCGAAAGCGCGGTCGGCAGCATGCCTGCGGTCATGGCCACCGTCGTCATCACGATGGGTTGCGCGCGCTTGCGCCCGGCATCGAGAATCGCCTCGGCCTTGGGCACGCCTCTCGCCATTTCCTCGATGGCGAAATCGATCAGCAGGATCGAGTTCTTGCCGACGATACCGAGCAGCATGAGGATGCCGATGAATACCGGCATCGACAGCGCCTGACCGGTGATGAACAGCGCGATCAGTCCGCCAAGCGGCGCCAGCGAGAGCGAGGACATGTTGACCAGCGGCGAAATGACCCGGTGGTAGAGCAGCACCATCACCGCGAAGACCAGCAGGATGCCGGACGGCACCGCCACCATCAGATTGTCGAGCATTTCCTGCTGCCACTCATCCTGTCCGAACGGCTTGTTGCTGATGCCCTTCGGCAGGTTCTTCATGATCGGCAGCGCCTTGATCGCCTCGTCCGCCTCGCTCTTGACCACGCCGGGAGCAAGGTCCGCACCCACGAACACTCGGCGCGACTGGTTGTGCCGCTGGATCTTGGTCGGGCCGGAGCCGAAGGAGATTTCCGCAACGCGCGAAAGCGGCACCGATCCGCCACTGGCGGTTGGAACCGGCAGGTTCTCGATGTTGGCCATATCGCGTCGCTCGTCTTCCGACAGACGGACGCGGATCGGCACCTGACGGTCCTGCAAGGAGAACTTGGCCGCGTTCTGATCGATCTCGCCGATCGTGGCAATGCGGATCGCCTGACTCAGCGCCGCCGTGGAGACGCCAAGCTGGGCCGCGAGATCGTGGCGGGGCCTGATGACGATTTCGGGACGGCGCATGTCTGCGGCAATGCGCGGCGCTACGACAAGATCGCTCAGGCCGCGCATCTGCTCGACCAGCGTGGCGGCGGTTTCGTTGAGCAGGTCGGAGTCGCTTCCCGACAGCATGATCGAGAAATCGCGACCGGTACCGCTTCCCTCCGAGTTCATGTTCATGAAGGAGACGCGGGCATCGGCAATCTGCTGCAATTTCGGGTTGATGGTATTCTCAACCTGCTTGCTGGTCTTCTCGCGTTCATCGTGCAGCGTAACCATCAGGCCGCCGCTGCCCTCGTTGATCCGCTGGAACACGTGCTTTACGTCCGGCTCCTCCTTGAGCAGGCTCCGCACCTCGTCGGATATTTCCTCGGTCTGCTTCAGCGTCGTGCCAGGCGTCATCTCGAGCTGCACGCCGACAAAATCGTTGTTCTGGTCCGGGAAGAATTCCATCGGCAGCGTTGAGCCGAGCAGGCCGGTGAGCGCCAGCGCGCCGCCGCCAACGCCGATCATCCAGATGCGATGATCCCTGAACCGCGCCCTGAGGCGATTGAGCAACGATACGCTGCCATCATGCTCGGCATGCTCGCGGCGCCAGGCCGCGGCATCGCTGCGATCCAGCGACCATTCGAGCACGGCCATGTACCGATCCATCCACAAGCCGCCGGCGTGCTCGGCCTCGCCATGCGCCTTGAGGAAGTAGGCGGCGGCCATCGGCGTGATCATACGCGCGACGGCAAGGCTCATCAGCACGGCGACAACGATGGTGAGGCCGAAGGCGCGGAAGATCTCACCCGAGACACCGGGCATGATGCCGACCGGCAGGAACACCGCAACGATGGAAAATGTCGTGGCGACCACGGCCAGGCCGATTTCGTCGGCGGCATCGATCGATGCCTGATAGGCGGTCTTGCCCATGCGCATGTGTCTGACGATGTTCTCGATCTCGACGATGGCGTCGTCGACCAGCACACCGGCCACAAGGCTCAGCGCCAGCAAAGACTGCATGTTGAGCGAAAAGCCCATCAGATCCATGAACCAGAAAGTCGGGATCGCCGAGAGCGGAATGGCGATGGCCGAGATGATCGTCGCGCGCCAGTCGCGCAGGAACAGGAACACCACGACAACCGCGAGAATCGCGCCTTCGACCAGCGCTTCCATCGAGCTGGTATAGGATGAGCGGGTATAGGTTACCGTGGTGAACATCTGCTTGAAGCCGACGCCGGGATGTTCCTCCTCCAGAGCCTCAAGCTGTTCGATAGCCTCGTCGTATACGCTGACGTCGGATGCGCCGCGTGCGCGCGAAATCTCGAAAGTGACGACCTGCTTGCCGTCGAACTTGGCCACGCTGGTCTTTTCGCCATAGGCATCGGAAACCCGAGCGATGTCCGCCAGCTTGATCGTCCGTCCGCCGCCAAGCGCGATATCCGTTTGCGACAGGTCGAATGCCGTTTCGGCACTGCCAAGGACCCGCACCGACTGGCGCGAACCGCCGATTTCCGCCTTGCCGCCCGCCGCATCGACGTTGAGCTGGCGCAGCACCGCGTTGACCTGCGATGCCGTCACGCCCAGCGCCTGCATGCGGGCGGGATCGAGCGTCACCAGGATTTCGCGATCGACACCGCCTTCCCGTGTCACGGTGGCCATGCCGTCGATGCTGAGCAATCGCTTCGCCACGGTATCGTCGATGAACCACGACAATTGCTCCAGCGTCATGTCGTCGCTGGTCGCGGCGAAATAGGCAATCGGGTCGGAGGTTGTCGTCGCCTTGTAGATCTGCGGTTCGAGAATGCCGTCCGGAAGCTCGCTGCGCACCTGATCGACCGCGTTCTTCACCTCGTTGACCGCGGTGTTGATGTCCTCGCCGATCTCGAATTCGATGAAAGTTCCGCTGTTGCTTTCGCTCGCCGTCGAATTGATCGTCTTGACGCCGCTGATCGAGCGGACGGCTGCCTCCACGCGTTGCGTGATCTGGGTTTCGATCTCGGTCGGCGCGGCGCCAGGCTGCGCGATCTGGACGATCACGACCGGGAACTCGATGTCCGGCTGCTGGTTGATATCCATGCGCATGAAACTGACGATCCCGGCGATCATCAGTCCCGCGAAGAACACAATCGGGATCACCGGATTGCGAATCGACCAGGCGGATATGTTCCTCAGGTCCATAACGCCGCCCGTCAGGGCCCTGCCGCGCGCTTGGGCCTGACCTTTTCGCCGGGCGAGAGGAACGCGCCCGCCCGCATGACAACCCGCTCGGATCCATTCAGCCCTTCGGTGACAACGATGCTGTCTTCATTCACCGAACCGGTCTTCACATCGCGCCGCTCGATTCTGTCGTCCTTGCCGACAATGTAGACATAGCTGCCCTTGTCATCCGCAAGGATCGCCGATTCCGGCAGTTTCGGCGCGACCACCGCGCCGGCTGAAATGACGGCCTCGGCGAAGCCGCCGGGACGCAATTCCGGCGCGTAAGGCAGGGCAATCCGCACCGAACCCTGCCGGTTCTGCGGGTCGATCATTGGTGAAACCTGCCAGATCTGGCCGTCGAACGTCTTCGCGCCGCCCACAGGCGTCACCTTGGCGCGCACGCCGATCGAAATCTGCGAGAGCGCCTCCTCGGTCAGGTCGGCCATCAGCTCCATTTCGCCGCCCTTGGCAATGCGGAACAGAACGCCGCTTCCCGAACTCACGACCTGAGCGGGCTCGACCTGCCGGTCCAGCACCAGTCCGGCGGCCGGAGCGACGATGTTGAGCCTGGAATTGCGCGCGCGGGTTTCGCGAAGCTGCGCCTGTGCCACGCGGACGCGCGCATTGGCAGCATCGCGTGTAGCAGTCAGCCGATCGACGTCGGCCTTCGAAATAAACCCGCGGTCGACCAGTTTGAGCGCACGTTCGAGATTGGCCTGCGCCAGCCGTGCATCGGCCTGGGCCACGCCGATCTGTGCCTCGAGCCCCGCTGCCTGCTGCACCTGGACCGAGCGATCGATCACCGCGAGCACCTGCCCGGCAGCGACCCAGTCTCCCGGCTCGACCAGCACCCGTTCGACCCGGCCGCCCTCACCGACCACACCGACCGGAAGTTCCCTGCGCGCGGCAAGGGTTCCTGTGGTTTTAATGAGGCCAGCTACGGTTCCGCGACCCGGTTGCAGCACGGAGACGACAGGTTCCTGCTGCGCCACTTCCGTGCCCAGTTCGTGCGGCGCACCCTGCCGGTTGATGAACCACAGCGCGACCAGCGCGAGGACCACGAGTGCGCCGATAATCGCCATGCGCCGGGTGATGACGCCTTCGCCTTCGTCGGACAGCATGCCGCGACCGGATTCGCGATGATCCGCCGCCGCACCTTCGGCGTCGATCTTGGCGTCATAGTTCATGCCGCTCACCCCTTATAGGGGCGGGGTGACGGTGGCAATGTCAACTTGCTGCACCGCGACAAAGCGAGACAATTGCGATGTCGCGTCCGGTGAGGCCAGAATTGCCACACCGGACGCCTTTGCGCCCGTTCCGGAAGGTTCGGGCTACTCTGTCAGCGCACCCTGCCGCGCTGGATCAGATTCATCACTCCGAGCAGAATCACGGCGCCAACCACGGCGACAATGAGCCCGGTGATCGAGAATTCCTGAACCGATCCGGCAATACCGAACTGGTTTGCGATCAGATTGCCGATGATCGATCCCACGCAGCCGACCACGATATTCCAGAAAATGCCCATCGAGGCATCGCGATTCATCACCAGACTGGCCAGCCAGCCTGCAACGCCGCCGACGATCAGTGCGATAATCCAACCCATTACATCCTCCTGTTCGGGCGAGCGGCAAAGGGGATTCGCGCCCGCCTGAGCAGGACTATAGCAACAGATCGGCATTTTCGTGAATCATTGATCCGCCTGCCCGGATACGGGACAGGGCAGCGAC
>JAGREJ010000377.1:5080-5541 GCA_020446595.1 Novosphingobium sp.
TGGTAACGCTCGCAAACTTCTTCCACGGTCAGCAACCCGCCGTTGACCGCAGCCACGACTTCGGCCTTGCGCCTCACAACCCAGCGAGTGGTGTTGGGCGGCGGCAGCGAATCCAGCGTCAGCGGCTCACCAAGCGGACCGATTACCTGCGCGGGGCGGATTTTCTGGTTTTCAATCATCGTTACCCTCGTCCGCCGAATTTGCTCACGTCGGCGACATGCGGGATAGTGCCCCTGTCACGTTTTCGATTGACTGAACTGGTCTGGTTAACGGGCTCGAAACGTCTGGAAACGCGCTCAAGCGAGACTGCGGCGCGGCGGCTGAAACTTCCGAATGTCCGCGCGGCACCTGCAAGACGCCCGCGATCAAGCGCTTCGCGAGCCTCGAGAGCGGCATGGAAACGCGCACGCAGGGCATGCCACTCGGGATGCGCGCAATCCGCGCGCACCGCCTCGTCGGGG
>JAGREJ010000378.1 GCA_020446595.1 Novosphingobium sp.
CTCGTCATGGTCGAGCCGGTGGGCGTTTCCGCCGCGATCACCCCGTGGAATTTCCCGGCGGCGATGATTACCCGCAAATGTGCTCCTGCCCTTGCGGCGGGATGCCCGGTCATCATCAAGCCGAGTGAGTTCACTCCGTTCAGCGCGCTCGCGCTTGCCGAACTGGCCCTGCGCGCGGGCATTCCCGCAGGGCTGATCCATGTCCTGACCGGCCTGCCGCAGGAGATCGGCGAGACGATCACATCCAGCCCGCTGGTGCGCAAATTGTCCTTCACCGGATCGACCCGCGTCGGCGCGCTACTGATGCGCCAGTGCGCCGACACGGTGAAGCGCCTCAGTCTCGAACTCGGCGGCAATGCGCCGCTCATCGTTTTCGAGGATGCCGATCTGGACCTCGCGGTGAAATCGGCAATGGCGAGCAAGTTCCGCAACGCGGGGCAGACTTGTGTGTGCGCCAACCGCATTTTCGTCCACGCCAAGGTCGAGGATGAATTTCTGGCGCGGCTCGGCGCTCAGGTTTCGGCGCTGAACGCCGCTGACGGCATGGTGCCCGGATCGACCATCGGCCCGCTCATCAATCAGGCGGCGGTCGACAAGGTCGCGGTCCATGTCGAGGACGCACTCGGCAAGGGCGGGCGGATCGTTGCCGAAGGACAGGGGCGGCAGGATGGCCAGTTCGTGCGGCCGGTGATCGTCGCCGGGGCCACTTCCGACATGCGGTTCGCCAACGAGGAGACCTTCGGCCCGGTCGCCCCCGTGTTCCGCTTCGAAAGCGAGGCGGAAGCAGTGGCAATGGCCAACGATACGCCCTATGGCCTCGCCAGCTATTTCTACACGCGCGACATTTCCCGCGCGTTCCGTGTGGCGGAAGCGCTGGAAGCCGGAATGGTCGCGCTCAACACCGGTTCGATCTCGATGGAGATGGCCCCGTTCGGCGGCGTGAAGCAATCGGGCCTTGGGCGCGAAGGCGGCACGCAGGGCATCGAGGAATATCTCGAAACCAAGACCTTCCACATCGGCGGGCTGGAGATCTGATGAGCACAAATCGCCGCTACCGCATCGCCGTCATTCCCGGAGACGGAATCGGCAAGGAAGTCATGCCCGAAGGGGTGCGCGCGCTCGAAGCGGCGGCAGGCCGGTTCGGCTTCGCGGTCGAGCAGGAATGGCACGAGTTCGCCAGTTGCGACTACTATGCGCAGCACGGCCAGATGATGCCCGACGACTGGAAAGCCCGGCTAGAAGGCGTCGATGCGATCTTCTTCGGCGCGGTCGGCTGGCCTGATACTGTCCCGGATCATATCTCGCTGTGGCAGTCGCTGCTGCAGTTCCGCCGCGAATACGACCAGTACGTCAACCTGCGCCCGGTGCGGCTGATGCCGGGCGTTCCCAGTCCGCTTGCGGGGCGCGAGCCCGGCGACATCGATTTCTGGGTGGTCCGCGAGAACACCGAGGGCGAATACTCATCGGTCGGCGGGCACATGTTCCCCGGCACCGATCGCGAGATCGTCATTCAGGAAACGGTGATGACCCGTCACGGGGTCGACCGGGTGCTGCGCTTCGCCTTCGATCTGGCCATGAAACGACCACGCAAGCACGTCACAAGCGCGACGAAATCGAATGGCATCGCCATTACAATGCCCTTCTGGGACAGCAGGGTCGAAGCGATTGCAGCCGACTATCCGCAGGTCAGCCACGACAAGTATCACATCGACATCCTGACCGCGCAATTCGTGATGAACCCGCAGCGTTTCGACGTGGTGGTCGCCTCCAACCTGTTCGGCGACATCCTCTCCGATCTCGGCCCGGCCTGCACCGGGACCATCGGCGTCGCGCCATCGGGCAATCTCAATCCGGACGGCACTTTTCCGTCGCTGTTCGAACCGGTCCATGGCTCGGCGCCGGACATCGCCGGAAAGGGCATTGCCAATCCGGTCGGCCAGATCTGGTCGGCGGCGATGATGCTCGAACATCTCGGCGAAGACGAGGCGGCCGCGGCGATCATGGCTTCGGTAGAGGATGTGCTGTCGAGCGAGACGGGCCGCACCGGTGATCTCAAGGGCAGCGCCGATACCGAGACCTGCGGCAAGGCCGTCGCGGACGGCATCTGAGCGGCCCGCTACGTCGGGCAACCGGTCAAAAGGCGACCCCCGCGCCGATGACCAGGCGATTGACATATCCGCGATCGCCATTGGCAAGCGCAATCCGCTTGGTGTCGCCGACCAGCCGCTCGTGGATTGCGCCCACATAGACATTGAAGAGCGGTCCGATTGCACGGCGCAGGCGGACCGAAAATTCCACATCGGTAACGCCTGAGCCGATCTCCTCTTCGTCGATCCGTTGCGCCGACCAACCAAGATCGGCGCGCGGCTCCAGTGTCAGCGAAGGCATTAGCGGCACACCGGCGACGACCGAGGCGCTCCCCGTCACGTCGCCATGCTGCGAAACATAAAGATAGTGCTCGGCGGAGAGAATCTCGCCCAATCCTTGTTCGATGGCCAAGGCCGCGTGGCTGAGATCGCGGCCGCCGCGCATGTCGTGGCGCAGCCCGACCATCAGCGAAGTGCTTTCCCCTGGCCGGAACGTGTAGAGTGCCTGGCCTGTCACCTCATGAATACGCGGCCCGACCTCGCTCCCGCCTTCGAGCTTCAGCGTCACACCTTGCCGCTCGCCACCGGCGTTGAGTGTTGCGTCGAAAACGAAATGCTCGTTGCCCTGCCCGAAATGCAGTTCGAACAGATCGACTTCGCCCGACAGTTCCTGTGCGCGAGCTTCAAGCGGACAGACCATCATCAGCAGCAGGCTGGCGAGAACGGATTTCTTCATCGTCTTCTCTTGGCCCTGAAGCGTTGACAGGTGATGCCTTTAACGAGGCCGCAAACAGCGCGGGAATGCGGTTATGCGATGAAATTCGGTTCAATTTCAGAACCACGCACGCAAACCCGCCACGAACGAGACGACCGAGGGCTTCTCTCCCGCGATCCGGGCGAAGTCAGCACTGCCGCCCAGCTTTCTTTCCCACGAAACGCCGATGTAAGGCGCGAAATTGCGGGCCAATTCGTATCGCATGCGGGCCGACAGTTCGAACGTGTCCAACCCGGCGCCCACGCCCAGCTCGGGCACGTCCTGCATGGCCAGGTCAAGCTCGAGCTCCGGCTCGATGACGAGGCGTTGGGTCACGCGGATGTCGTGCGAGACCATCGCCTTCGCATGGACATCGCCCTTGTTCGAAACGAACAGCTGGCCTTCCGCCTCGATCCAGTAGGGCAGCAGGCCCTGCAGACCGAGAAGCGCGTAGGTCCGTTCCGGATCGGGTTGCAGATCGTGGCGCGCGCCCAGTTGCAGGTTGAACCACGGGTTGATCGCGTGGCTCCAGTAGGCGTCGATCTCGATGCTTTCCGCCGCCTCGCCGAATGCACCTTCCGCGTCCACGGCCAGCACCGCCCGGTCGGTGTGGCCGCCAGTCCAGGCCATGCCTTCGACCAGATAGCCGTCGCCGCCGTTATGGGCGCGATATTCGAGCCGATCGAACATCAGCGCGGTTGTGCGAAAGCGCATCTCGGAGCGCATCGAGCCGCGCGAACGCGCCATGACGGAGGGCGGGAAAACCGCATCGGCGGCGTGATCGGTAGGAACCGGAGGCGGCGGTGCATCGCCGGGCGTGTCCGCAGGATCGCCGGGCTCTTCCGCCGGGAAATGGGTCGAGTGATCCATCCCGGCGTGAGCGTCTTCCTCGGCGGCAGTGTCCGGCGGCGCGCCATGGTCCATCTGGCCGTGATCCATCTGCGAATGGTCCATTTCACCATGGTCCATGGCCCCGTGGTCCATCGCCTCATGGTCCGCGTGCTGCGCAAGGGCCGGCGACGCCGCGAACAGCAGGGCGAACAGGATGGGAAACCGCATCATCCCTCATCCCCATAGTCGCGCACGGTGACCACGCGCATCATCCCTGCATGCATGTGCAGCAGCATATGGCAGTGGAAAGCCCAGTCCCCATAGGCATCCGCGGTCAGGTCGAACGAGACCTTGCCGCCCGGCAGGACATTGACGGTGTGCTTGCGCACACGGTGACCCGGATCGCCCGACACCAGTTCGAAGAAATGGCCATGCAGGTGGATCGGATGCGGCATCATCGTGTCGTTGATGAGATTGACGCGCGCTCGCTCGTTCAGGCGGAAGGCAATCGGGTCCGGCCCCTCGCCCATCGAAACGCCATCGATAGACCACATGTAGCGTTCCATGTTGGCGGTGAGGTGCACGTCGATCTGGCGCGAAGGCACGCGGGGATCGGGGTTCGGCTCGGCGGACCGCAGATCGGCATATGTCAGAACGCGGTGCTCGACGTTTTCAAGGCCGGTCGGTCGGTCGCCAAGCCGATCCACGGGCATCGGCGCAAGCGAGGCGACCCCCGGCCCCATCTTCACACCCGGCGCGACGGAAGGATCGCGCATCGACATCGAGTGACCCTCGTGCCCGCCCCCGGTCGGCTCCGGCTGGCTGAGATCGAGCACGCCGTCGGCGCCGCCCATCTCCATCCCCGACATGTCCATGCCCATGTCGCGCATGGTCAGCAGCGGGCGTTCGCGGATCGTCGGGATGGGACCGGTCATGCCCATGCGGGGGGCGAGCGTGGCGCGCACCTGTCCGCTCCGGTCGATAGCTTCGGCGATAATACCGTAGGCTGCATCGTCGCGTGGCGTGACGATCACATCGTAGGTTTCGGCAATGGCAATCTGGAACTCGTCGGTCTCGACCCTCTGTACGTCGAGGCCGTCCGCCGCGACGACGGTCATGGCGAGGCCG
>JAGREJ010000379.1 GCA_020446595.1 Novosphingobium sp.
GAAGCGATCGAGCGGATCGGCCCGGTCTTCGCGCAGTTCTACGGTCAGGCCGAGGCGCCAATGGTGCTGACCTACTTCCGCAAGTCCGACCACGACGTGAACGACATGAACCGGCTGGCGTCATGCGGCCTGCCCTGCCCCTATGTCCGGCTCGAACTGCACGATGCCGAAGGCAACGAGGTGCCCGATGGCGAACCGGGCGAGATCGTCGCGCAAGGGCCGCTGGTGATGAACGGCTATGTCGATGAGGAACTCAACAAGGAAGTGTTCAAGGGCGGCTGGCTGCACACCGGCGATGTCGCGGTGCGCGATCCCGACGGGTTCCTGCGCATCGTCGACCGGGTGAAGGACATGATCGTTTCGGGCGGGTTCAACATCTATCCGCGCGAGGTCGAAATGGTGATCGCCGAGCATCCCGCCGTCGCCGAAGTCGCGGTGATCGGCGTGCCGCACGACAAGTGGGGCGAGGCGGTCAAGGCGGTTGTCGTCACCAAGCCGGGGCAGGAGGTGGCCGAAGACGAGCTGATCGCTGCCGTGGCTCAGGCCAAGGGCTCCTATCAGGCGCCCAAGTCGGTCCAGTTCGTCGAGGCCATTCCGCAGACTCCGGTGGGCAAGCCCGACAAGAAGGCGCTGAGGGCGGCCTACGCCTGACTTCTACGAGCCCTGCTTCACCCGGTCGATGGTTGGGTCGAGATCGCCGCTGCGCTTGTCGGGCGGCGTCAGGCGGTCCTCTGCATTGAGATCGTCGCCCGCGTGTGGGTCGATCAGGAACTCGCGCAGGCGGCGATGGAAGTTGGCGATGGCGCGTTCCTGATAGGGGTTGGTGCGCGCCGCCGCGAAGCCGCTCGACTTCATGCCGCGCTGAACACGCGGAATGTTCTCGAAGTCCTGCCGGTAGATCAGCGGATAGTCGCCATCCTCGGGTCGCGCGAAAACCTGATGCTCCCAGTCCGGCTGCTCGCCCGGCGCAAAGCGTTCGAGCGAATAGGTGTCCATGATGGTCTTTTCGAAATCGTCGGGATGCGGGCGGAAACGATACCACAGCACGGACTCGATGGCCGGATGCAGGAACACGGTGTTGGGGAACACCGCCCAGTCGAAGCCCGTCTCGGCCATGTATTCGGGCGTGATCCCCTCGGGCCAGCCCGCCCCGCTCTCGATCGCGGCGGTGTAGATGTTCTCGGCCCATTTCGCGAGAACCTGCTCGGGCGGCGTGTCGGCGGGCAACTCGCGCAGCTTCTGGATCGCCTGATAGCCACGCTCGGTTTGCATTGTGCCGAGGTCTTCCTTGAACTGGCGGCCGTATTCGTAAAGGTATTCGCGAAAGTCGCTCACTTCCTCTGGTTCCAGCCGTTCGGAACGACCGACCGGCAGACCGGTGTCGAATTCGTAGCTCATCCAGCCGTGCCGCCCCATGCCGCGGCTGGTCGAATAGTCGCGGGTGTAGGTGAGCATCTGCCGGTGCGTGGTCTGGACGTGGTAGAACTCCATGAAGGCTTCCATGGTGGTCTTCCAGTTCGCCTCAACGGTCGTCGTCTTGTACCATGCGAGCCGCAGCTTATCGAATTCGTGCAGCCCGCAGCGGGTGGCCATGGGTTCGAGAAAGTCGAGCAGCGTCTGGCAGTCCGGGTCCAAGTTGATCCACACCCAACCGCCCCAGACTCCCACCTGCACATGGGTCAGGTTGGTGTCGGCATCGGCAAGGCAATTGCCCCAGTCGGCGCGGTCGACCACCTCAAGGTTTTCGCCGTCGAGCCCGAAACGCCAGCCGTGAAACGGGCAGAGGAACTCGCGCACCTGCCCCGTCCCTTCCACCAGCAGGGTGCCGCGATGCGGGCAGACGTTGTGCATGGCCGCCACATCGTTTTCGCTCTCGCCAGTGCGCACGACAAGGATCGAATCCGAGAGTATCTCGTAGACGACAAAGCTGCCGACCTGCTCGATCTCCTCCAGCCGACACGCCTGCTGCCACACTTTGGGCCAGAGCGCCTTCGCCTCCAGCGCCGCAAACTCCGGATCGAGATAGTCGGCGAGCGGGATAAGGTCGTCGCGCACCTCCTCAACGGGATAGGCTGGTCTGGTCATGATCTCCCGACTCCTTCGCGGCATCGCCACCAGCTTGTCAGCCTAGCAGGCGGGCAATAGACTTGGAACACAGTCAAGTCCGCCGCACGACAAGCGGGCATGAAGGGAGCCGGACCATGTCATTCACAGCCAGGCAATTGCGCGAAGGCCTCGGATTCGGGGCGCTGGTCGAGGATCTCGATCCCGAAGCCATGGCCGACGAGGCGACGCGGCAGGCACTGCGCGACCTGTGGATCGACAGGGGCGTGGTCGTGTTTCGCGGCCTGCCTGACGATGGCGACACCCAGATCGCGCTCAGCCGCGTGTTCGGCAAGCCCGCGCGGCACCCGCTGAAGTTCGCCGCGAGGCAAGATACCGTCGATGAACTGGTCGATATCTATTACGTGCCTGAACGCGGCGACATCGTGCGCATTGGCGACGGGCCGTCGCTTGGCGCCTGGCTGCCCTGGCATTTCGACCTCGTCTACGTCGACCGGATCAATCACGGCGGAATCCTGCGCCCTGTCGAACTGCCCGGGAGTGGCGGCACGACCGGGTTCATCGACGGTCTGGAAGCCTACAACCGCCTGCCCGAGGCACTTCGCGACGAAATGGAGGGCTTGTATGTCGTCTATCACTTCGATGCCGATCTTGCGGGCCTGCGTTACGGGAACACCCCCGGTATCGTGCTGGAGCGCATGAATGCGTCGGCCATGACGGTAATGAGCAAGCGCGACGACCTGCCGCCAGTCGCGCACCCGCTGGTCTTCACCCAGAAAGAGACCGGCAGGAAAGTGCTCAACTTCTCGCCGTGGTTCTCGCTTGGCATAGAGGGCATGGACCGAGCGGGCTCGGACCGGATTCTTGGCGAAGTCCTCAACGTGCTGATCGACGAACATCACGCTCACTTCCATCAGTGGCAGCCGGGCGACATGGTCCTGTGGGACAACTGGCGCATCGTCCACTGCGCCACCGGTATCCCGGCAGAGCAACGGCGGCACATGCAACGCACCACGATCGAGGGCGACTATGGCCTCGGTCGGATCAGCGATTGGGCGGAGCAGCTCGAACAGGCGTGAGCGGCTCTCCCCGCCAGGTCAGCTGCCGACCGTAGCACCGGTTAATTCCAGCACTTCCGTAA
Source organism: Novosphingobium sp. (assembly GCA_020446595.1). Lineage (GTDB taxonomy): Bacteria > Pseudomonadota > Alphaproteobacteria > Sphingomonadales > Sphingomonadaceae > Novosphingobium. The sequence continues at coordinate 3,206 of JAGREJ010000379.1, forward strand.
AGCCGCCCTCGCGCGCCTTGCCGATAATATCGAGATATTCGTGTGGTCCGCCACCGAACGGCATGTTCAGTTCGTTTTCGGCCTGTGGCTTGCCTTCCTGATTGAAGTAACCCGGCGTGCAGGCTTCGAGAAAGGCCTTGCGCGCGCCGCTCAGTTCGACGCAGCGGTTCACCCAGGCGTTCTCGGCCGCCTCGGTCGGTTCGACCGCTGCCACGCCGTTGTCCAGACAGTGCGCAATGACCCTGGCGATATAGCGCGTCTGCGCATCGCAGATGTGCATGTAATTGATCGAAACGCCCGATTGCAGCAGGCTCATCACGAAGAAGTTGGGAAAGCCGCGCGTCTGCATGCCCCACAGGGTATGCGCGCCGCGCGACCAGTGATCGTCGAGCGATAGTCCGTCCCGGCCCGTGATCGAAAAGCCCGCCTCGCGCGTGTAGCTGGTCATGAAGTCGAAGCCGGTGGCAAAGACCAGACAATCGAGCGCATATTCCTCGCCGCTGACCACGACGCCGCCCGCCGTCACCCGCTCGACCCCCTGCCCCTGGGTATCGACGAGGGTCACATTTTCGCGGTTGAAGGTCTGCAGGTAGTCGTCGCTGAAACCGGGGCGCTTGCAGAAATAATGGTAGTAGGGCTTGAGCGCCTCCGCCGTTTCTCCGTCTTCGACAATGGTGTCGATGCGCTGGCGCACCGATTCCATCTT
>JAGREJ010000380.1 GCA_020446595.1 Novosphingobium sp.
TGGACCCTGAAACAAGTTCAGGGTGACGAAAGTGGTTTGGAATTTGACATATTTCCTACCGTCTCAAACCCACGTCATGCTGAACTCGTTTCAGCATCCATGGTGCTTACCCGGCAAGCGGGAGCGAATAGAGAGATGGACCCTGAAACAAGTTCAGGGTGACGCTCGATTGCAACACCAAATGTAATGGTCCGACTGGACCTTCACTCATCCGGCCAGCCTCAAGCCGTCCTACTCCGCCGCCTGCATGTAATTCGCGATGTGCGTGCTGTCGGGCGGCACCGCGCCGTTGGTCGGGCCGAAGCCGATATCCATGATCGGCGAATCGTAGCCTGAGTTGACCACGTGGTTCGCGTGGATCAGCAGGTCCTGATCCAGCCCCGCCAGATAGCCGTCGATCAGGCGCTGGTAATTGCTGATCGTGCCTTCCACGTCCTTGGCGAGGCGGAACTCGTCGAGGTTGTGCAGGCCAAGCTGCTGGATCGGCAGGTTCGAATAGTCCTGCCGCGGAATCTCGGGAAAATCCTGCGAATCGTAGGGCAGGATCGTCGGCTGCGTCGGTGTGTCGTAGTCCTCGCCTTCCGGGCGCAGCACCAGCGACCAGATCTCGAACAGGCAGGTTTCGGGCGTCAGCGGCCGAATGCGATAGCTCGACATGGCCGAGACCAAGGGCAGCAGGAAGAAGTGCGGGAAGATGTAGTCGACCGCCTTGAACCTCTCTTCGGCGAACACCCTCGCCACATCGAACATTGGCGCGCCGCGCTCGCGCGCGTCCTCCTCGATGTCGTGATAGGCGCGCTGCATGAACTGGCCGAGAGCCACGTTTGGATCGTCCGGCACTTCCATGTCTCGCAACTGGCGGATCACCTTGCGCTCGCTCTCGTGGATCATGCCGTCCATGCCCGCGCCGCAGCGGTCGTAGAAATCGACCATCAGGCCGACGGCCTCGCTGGCGCTGGGATTGGGGTTAGGATTCCAGCCATCACCGTCCGGGCCATAGAGCTCGCCCGCGCGCACACCGACCGCGTGAAGCTGGGGATGGGTCTGCATGACATGATAGCCCTCCTGGAAGGCTTCCATGGCGAGCTTCCAGTTGGTCGGCAGGACCGTGGCGCACCACCAGTCCATCTTCAGTTTGTCGGCGTTTCTCGCATCGAGCCGGTCCGCGATGGGGCCGAGCGTTTCGCGCAAGGGCCGCGCGTTCTCATCGAAATTGATGAAGGCGCAGCCAGCCCAGAAATCGATGCGCACAGGCTCGAGATCGATCTCGGCCTGGTCCAGCACCTCCTCACTGAACACCTTGCGCCCGAACACGAAGGTGCAGTCTCCTTCCGCATCCCAGCGCCAGCCGTGGAACGGGCAAACGAAACCGCTCGTGCCGCAATTGCCGGGTCCGTTGGCAAGGCGCACCCCGCGATGGCGACATGCGTTCCTGAAGGCCTTCACCCCCTCCCTGCCGCGCACGACGATCACCGACTTGTCGAGGATCGTGTATTCGACATAGTCGCCAACCTCGGGAATCTCTTCCAGCCGGCACGCCATCTGCCACACGCGTGGCCACAGGTGCTCTTTCTCGGCCTCGAAGAAGGCCTCGTCGTAATAGCGCTTGGCGGGGATGCGCTCAGCATCGGTGATCCGGAATGGCACCTTGTCGAGCGCCGCTTCGATTGCCTCGGTCATTTGTCTCTCCCGCCGTTTTCGGTCGGCGGCAAGACATGCGCACGCCGACCGACGATGGCAGCAGAGGTATCAGGTGCGCAGATCGCGGTTCATGATCTGCGTCAAATCGCGCGAGGGCTCGCTTTCAGGCGCGTCATGCCTCGGCAGCCGCCTTCTCGCGCCCGAAAACGAAGCCACGATAATTGTCCTCGGCGATCTCGTTGCAGCGGTCGCGATAGAAGCCCAGCCCGCCCTGATAGACGAGCACCGAACGCGGCTTTCCGGGAACGTTTGTGCCCATATACCAGTTGTTTTCGTCATGGATGCGCAACTGGTTCTTCACCGTATCCATGGCGTGCGCGTTCCACTCCGCCTCCGCTTCAGGCGTGGTGTCGATGGTTGTCGCGCCGGTCGAACGCATGTGTTCGATGGCGCGGCAGGACCAGTCGACATGCTGGTCGATCGAATAGATCACGTTGGCAAGCACGCCGGGGCTCGCCGGGCCGGTGATGGTGAACAGGTTGGGGAAGCCCGCGACCATCAAGCCGAGATAGGTGTGCGGGCCGTCCGCCCAGGTATCGGACAGTTTCACGCCCTGCCTGCCGGTGATGTTCATCGCGATCAGCGGACCGGTGACGGCGTCATAGCCGGTAGCCACCACCAGCATGTCCAGCGGGTAGAAATTGCTTTTCGTCTGCACCCCGTCGGCAGTGATCCGCTCGATCGGGTCGTTGCGCAGATCGACCAGCGTCACGTTGTCCTGATTGAAAATCTCGTAATAGCCGGTGTCGATGATGATGCGCCGGGTGCCGACATAGGTGCCCTGCGGCGGGCACAGCGCCTCGGCGGTTGCCGGGTCTTTCACCTTGGCGCGGATCTTGTCGCGCACGAAGTCGGACACTTCCTGTGCCACTTCGGCATTGGTCGAGACATCGGCGTAGACGCCCACCAACGCGGCAGTGCCATTGCCCCATGCCTTCTCGTAATTGGCGAAGCGAACGTCCTTCGGATCGTCGAAGGCGCGGTCGCCGAAGGGTGTGTCGATATTGGAGGACGTGGCGGCATAGCTCGAACGCTGCCACTCGCGGTGCTCGGGATAGCGCGCGCGCAGCTCGGCATGGTCTTGTTCGGTCAGCGGCGGCGACGCACACGGCAGCGAGAACTGCGCGGTGCGCTGCATCACGTAGAGATGCTCCGCTTCCCTGGCGATGGCGGTCGAGGCCTGCACCCCGGTCGAGCCGGTGCCGAGCACGGCGATCCGTTTGCCCTTCAGCTCGACCTTGTCG
>JAGREJ010000056.1 GCA_020446595.1 Novosphingobium sp.
CGGCCAGCCGCTCGCGCACCCACGGCGCCTTGATGGCCGGTTCGCCGTCCAGCGTCGCGCGACGGGCGAGCTTAACCAGGCTATCGAAGATCGCTTCTGAACGGTCGATCGCACCGATCATCTTGCGCTCATGCTTGAGCGTCGTCCTGGAGACGCTCCACCCCTCCCCGCGCTTGCCGACAATCCAGTCGGCAGGCGTGACCGCATTATCGAAGAAGACCTCGTTGAAATCGGTCGCGCCATTGATCTGCTTCATCGGGCGAATGTCGATGCCCGGCTGGTGCAGATCGAGCAACAGGTAGGAGATGCCCTCGTGCTTCGGCGCATCGGGCTCGGTGCGCACGAGCATGAACATGTACCGGCAATCGCGCGCGTAGGATGTCCAGACCTTCTGGCCGTTGATGATCCACTGTCCGTCAATCAGTTCGGCCCGGGTCCGCAGGCTGGCGAGGTCGGAGCCGGAACCCGGTTCGCTATAGCCCTGTGCCCACTGGAATTCGCCGGTCAGTGTGCGCGGAATGAACTTTTCCTTCTGCCATTCCTCGCCGCGTTCCAGCAGCGTGGGAACCAGCATGTGCACGCCATTGCCCTTGAGTTCTCCGGGTGCCCGCACCTTCGCGAACTCCTCGTGGATGATGCTCGCCCGGATCGAGTCGGGCGACTGTTCCGAACCGCCGAAACGCCTTGGAATCGAGCGGAAGAAATAGCCCGCCTCGATGGCCGCCTGCCGGAATTCGCCCGGATCCCTGCCCTCGCGCCACTCGCGCGCCAGGAAATCGCACACCTCCTTGCGGAATGCCTCGTGCTCAGGCCCGAAACTGAGATCGATCGCCATGCCGCGGCCTCAGGCGGACCCACGGTCTTGCGAATGCCCGTTGAGGGCTCCCGTCGCGCTTCCGCCGCCTTGTTCGTTGCGCGTCACATCCATCCCCTCGAAACGCATACGGATCGGAAAATTGTCTGTGTGCATATTGTGGCGCGGTCAAGCACGCGCCGGTCACGGCAATGTCCCTGCCAATACGCCGATTTTACCTGCCACCGCCCCGGCGTTTTCTGCCGAATTGGGGCGAAACACCTTGACTTGGCGGGGCAACAGACGCCCCTTTTGCACCACACGCACTCGGTTCGGGAGAGAAGTTATGAGCGATACCAAAGAGCGCATCGCGCTGGAACGCAACGCCCTGATGGCTGAAGCCAGACGGCGCACCGGCCTGTCCGATTTCGGCGACACCTGGTTCACCGTGCCGCTCGACAAGCTGATCGAATGCATGCACGCCGAGTCCAAATTGAGCGAAAGGGGCGAAGGGCTGTGGGCCGACCGGCTGGCCAATTTCCTCGAAAACCGGCTGATCCGCAATCAGTTGCTCAAGGATCATCCCGAGATACTGGACGAGAAGGTCGAGGTTTCGGCCGCGATCCTCAGCCTTGGCCGCACCGGCAGCACCAAGACGTTCCGCCTGCTCGCCTCGCCGCCCTGCCATACCGGGATCAAGGGGTGGGAAGGCTATTTCCCCTTCCCGCTCGAAGGTGAGGAACCCGGCAACCCGGTCGAGCGCCGCCGCCGCTCGCAGGCGATCAAGGATGCCGGCCCGGACATGGAAGCCGTGTTCGGCAAGACCACCATCGAGACCCCGGTCGAGGAAGTGTTCATCATCGAACAGGGCTTCGTCGGCACCAGTTTCGAATGCTTCGCATGGCTGCCGACATTCATCGAATGGCAGAAGGGTTACGACCAGATGCCCGCCTACGAGGAACTGCGCCTCGTCCTCCAGGTGCTGCAATGGCAGGACCCGACCCGGAAGGGCGCGAAGTGGATCCTGAAGTCGCCGACCCACATGTCGGCCCCCAAGACCCTGCTCGACGCGTTCCCCAACTCGCTCATCATCCAGACGCACCGCGATCCGCTCAAGACCATGCCGTCGCACTGCTCGATGATTACGCCGCTCTACGGCATCTATTCCGACGATTACGACGCCAAGGAAGTGGGTCGCTTCACCTGCCAGCGCTGGGCGCAGATGACCAACGACGTCATCGACCTGCGCGAGAAGATCGGCGACGACCGGTTCATCGACATCCAGTATGAAGACCTCACCGGCGACGAGATGGCCGTCATGCGTACGGTGTTCGACCGCGTCGGGCAGGAAATGCGGCCCGAAGACATCGCGGCGATGGAACAGCACATGATCGACAACAAGCGCGACAAGTGGGCGCCGCACATCTACGATCTGGAAACCTACGGTCTGTCCGAAGAGATCATCAAGTCCGACTTCGCCCGTTACCGCGCAAAGCATATCCCCAACGCGGATTGACGCCGCCTTCGGAATAATAAAGGGCGCCGCAACCAATCCCGGTCGCGGCGCCCGATTTTTGTCAGGGCTTAAAGGTGATCTGCCCCGCAGACGTCACGGCATCGCGTCGCCGCCATTGATGTCGAGAATCGCGCCGGACACCGCCGCCGCCCACGGCGAGGCCAGCATCAGCACGCCGCGCGCGCAGTCCGGCCCCGGCGGAATCTTGCCGATCGAAATATCGCCCGCGATCCGGGCCTCTATTTCCTCCAGCGTCTTGCCCTCGGCTCCGGCCCAGGCGACGATGGTCTGATCGACGGTCGGCCCGCCGATATAGCCCATACGCGCCGTGTTCACGCGGATGCCATAACGCCCCAGCTCCTTGGCGAGATAGCGCGTCGCGCCTTCCATTCCCGCTTTCGACGCCGAGTAGGCGGCGAGCGGCGGCAGCGGCTTGCGGTGCGCCATCGAGCTGACATTGACGATATAGCCTTCGCCGCGCTTCTTCATCGGCTCGATGCAGGCCTGCGCCATCTGCATGGTGCCGAACAGGTTCACGTCGAACACCTGCCGCCACACGTCCATCGAAACGCCCTCGATCATGTCGGCATTGCCCGCCATGGCATTGTTGATGCACGAATCGATGCCGCCGAACTTGTCGATCGCCAGCGCCGCCAGAGCGAGACAATCCTCGTTCTTCGAAATGTCGGTGCGCCTGTAAACGGCCTGCCCGCCCGACTCGTTGATCTGCTTGGCGGCCGCCTCAAGATTGGCTTCGTTGCGCGCACCCAGCACGACCTTCGCGCCTTCCTGCGCGGCGATAACCGCCATGTCGTGACCAAGTCCCGGCCCGTAGCCCGCAATGATGACGACCTTGTCCTTGAAAAGCATCGCTTGTCTCCCTCACACCGTTGTCGCTGCCATGCTTTCGTAGAGCCGTCGGTATTCGGTATGGAAATCCTTTGTGCACGGACCGGTAATTGATCGCCGCAGCGTCGGATCGGAAGCATTGGCGATTGGCGCGCCGGGCGCGGGCATCACTTGTACGCTCGCCTGCTTGCCCGACCATTCGTTGGCCAGCCGCACCCATTCCTGCACAGAGACATGCTCGTCACCGCCCCAGTTGACGATGAACGCCGGGTTCGACGCGGCATCAAGCAGCGGCTCGACCTGGGCAATGATGTCATCGATGTGGATCGGGCTGTGCACATTGTTCTCGTGCGGCGCCACGACAGGTTTGTCGCCCAGCACCGAGTTGATAATCGAGGTGAGATAGCAGCCGCCCGGCGCAAACACCGTGTTGAGCCGGGCAATCGTCACTTTCATGTCGAAAGCGCGGGCGCACATCCGCGCGACGGCTTCCAGCCCCGCCTTCGAATAGGGGCTGGTGGCATTGTAGGCATAGGAGGCATTGCCGATGCACTCGTCCTCGCTGAACAGATGCTCGGGATCGGCACTCGGCGAATAGATAATCATGCTGGAAGCCACCAGCGTCGCCTTGGCCTTGCGCGTATGCTGCATCAGCAGGCCCGGCCCCTCGACATTGGTGCGGATCGCCTCCTGAAGCTGGTCGAGCGGCCCGCGCATCCAGTTGAGGTGCAGCACATAGGTGAAGTCATCCGGCACTTGCGAGAAGTCTCCCGAACCGATGTCGACCGCGCAGGCCTTCACCCCCGCCGCTTCGATGTCCGCGCGCTTCGCCGCATCGTTGAAGCGGGCAAGGCCCCAGACCTCGTTGTCCTTCGCCAGCGCCTTCGCCACGGGCGCGCCCACCGTTCCGGTCACGCCGGTGACCAGAATCTTCTCTCCAGAAATCATTGCTTGCTCCTGCCGGTTCAGGCCATTTCAGTTGTGCGCATGGCGTCGAGCGCCACGGTTTTCGTATCCTTGCCCGAACGCAGCACCGTGCCCGGCAACTTGCCGGTGTGTTCGCCGTTGCGGACGATCTCGACGCCGTTGACCAGCACGTGATCGATGCCCTCGGCATCGGCATAGAGCCGGAAATCGCTGCCGCCCGGCAAGTCGTAGCGTTGCTTGGTCGGCCCGCGTCCCACCGTGTCCTTGTCGAAGACGACCACGTCGGCATGGTATCCCGGCTCCAGCAAACCTCGCTCGACCAAGCCGAAATAGGTCGCCTGTCGCCCAGTGATCTGGTGGACCGCTTCTTCCAGCGTGAGCACGCCAAATTCTCGCACCGCTTGCTGAAGCAGGCCGGTCGAGAATGCGAAGGTATCGATCAGGTCGAGGTGCGCGCCTGCATCCGACGCACCGATCAAGGTCCGGTCGTCCTTGAAGACCTTGCCGCGTATGGCGAACGTCTCGGGGTTGTCGCTGTTGTTGTTCGGTGTGAACACGGTGTCGAGATTGTCGACCAGAGCCATGTCCAGCATGACATCGATGGGTTCGCGACCCTCTTCACGCGCGATGTCACCGGTGATCCGCCCGACATAACGCTCGTTCTCCTCGCTCGCGACCGACGAAATTATGAAATTCTCCAGACGCGCCAGCCGGACCAGCGGCGCTTCGGGGCTCATCTTCGCAAGATCGTCCACCATCTGCTTGCGCACCGCAGGATCGCGGAACTTTTCCATGCGTTCCTCGACCGGGAGCCTGAAAAGCTCCGGCCACAAGCCGGGGAAGGCATCGAACAGGAAGCCGCTGCGCAGGTTCATGTAAGCTGTGGCGCTGACCGGAACGGCAAGCGCGATCACCTCGCCGCCGCGCTCGCGCGCGAAATCGGAGACGGCCAGACGCCGGTCGACGAGTGCCTGCGCGTCGGGCCTGCTGGAAACGCCCAGCACGTTCCAGTTGACCGGTCGCTGCCCCGCCACCGAAACGTCGGCAAGCAGTTCGGGCATGCCGGGCCCGAATTCGAGATCGGGCAACACTTCGAGGCCGGTGCCTTCGTAGTCCTTCACCACCGAGGCCAGTTCGACGATCTCCGAATGCTCGGCCCAGCGCGAGGGAACCGGATTGCCGTCGCCGTCGTTGTGGGTGTTGGAGACAGTGGTCGAAAAGCCCATCGCCCCTTCGGCCAGGCTCTTGCCCAGCAGCGTCTTCATTGCTTCCAGATCGGCCTCGCTGGCCTTTTCGCCGACCGCCCGTTCGCCCATCACGTAGCGGCGGATCGCCGAATGGCCCGCGAAGAACCCTGCATTGAGGCCGACCTTGCCCTCGAACTTGCCGAGGAAATCGCCGAAGCTCGACCAGTTCCACGGCACGGCCTTGTCGAGCACCTCGAGCGGCATGCCCTCGACGCGGGCAAGCATCGGCTTGAGGTAGTCGCCGGAAGTGTCGCTGAGCGGCGCGATCGAGAAACCGCAGAACCCGCCGAACACCGTGGTCACGCCGTGGTAGCATGACGGACTCAGCGTCGGATCCCAGAACACCTGCGCGTCGTAATGGGTGTGGCAATCGATGAAGCCGGGAGCGACGATCCGCCCGCTGGCATCGATGGTCTCGCGCGCTTCCTCGTCGACCGTGCCCACGGCGACGATCCGTCCGTCGCGAATCCCCACGTCACCGGCAAAGCCCGGTTTGCCCGTTCCATCGACGATTGTGCCATTGGCGATCTTCAGGTCCAGCATCTCTTGTCTCCCATCTGCGGCCAGAATGACACGAGTCCGGCGCTGCACCAAACGCGAAGTGACCGCCTGCGCGATTAGTGCGCCGCATCCGTGCGCTCTGTGATTCCGCCACAGAAGTGCTAGGGGACCGCCGCAATCACAGGAGATATCCACCCATGCCTGCCCTGCGTCCCGACATCGATCCCGACGGCCTGCTCGAATATTCGGTCGTCTTCACCGACCGGTCGCTCAATCACATGAGCGAGTCGTTTCAGGCGGTGATGCACGACATCCATGCCACGCTCTGCGAAGTCTACAATGCCGAGCGGGCGGTGGTGGTTCCGGGCGGCGGCACCTATGCGATGGAAGCCGTTGCGCGCCAGTTCGCAACAGGCAGGAAGGTGCTGGTGATCCGCAACGGCTTTTTCTCCTTTCGCTGGACGCAGATCTTCGAGGCGGGATCGATTCCTGCCAGCGAAACGGTGATGAAAGCGCGGCGGCAGGGCGAAGGAGCAGACGCGCCGTTCGCCCCCTGCCCCATCGACGAGGTGGTCGCGGCGATCCGCGCCGAAAAGCCCGACCTCGTGTTCGCGCCGCATGTCGAGACAGCATCAGGGATAATCCTGCCCGACGATTACATTCGCGCCGTAGCCGATGCGGTACATGAGAATGGTGGCCTGTTCGTACTCGATTGCGTGGCATCGGGCTGCGTCTGGGTGGACATGCAGGCCTCGGGCGTGGACGTGCTCATCTCGGCCCCTCAGAAGGGTTGGTCGGCCCCGCCCTGCGCGGGTCTGGTGATGATGAACGAGGCGGCGCTGGAGAAATGCCGCGCCACCCAGTCGACCAGCTTCGCCGCAGACCTCGGCAAGTGGCTGACCATCATGGAAGCCTACCTTGGCGGCGGCTTCGCCTATCATGCGACCATGCCGACCGATGCCCTCAAAGTGTTCCGCAACGCCATGCTGGAGACCAGGCAGATCGGGTTCGACACGCTGTGCAAGGCGCAATGGGAGCAAGGCGATGGGGTCCGCAAGATGCTCGCCGAGCGCGGCGTCAGGTCCGTTGCCGCCGAAGGCTTTGGCGCGCCCGGCGTGGTGGTTTGCCATACCGACGATCCCGCCGTGCAGAACGGAAGCAAGTTCGTTGCAGAGGGCTTGCAGATCGCCGCGGGCGTGCCCCTGATGGTCGACGAGGGGCCGGATTACCGCTCTTTCCGGCTAGGCCTGTTCGGCCTCGACAAGCTCAAGGACGTGCCCGCGAGCCTCGAAAGGCTCAAAGCAGCTTTCGATAAAGTTCTCTAAAGCCGCGCGATACTGGCTGCATCGAGGAACGGCCCTTCGCGACCACAGGCGCACTCGCCGTCCCAATTGATCGTGCCCCGGTCGCCGGTGATGAGGCCGCCCCAGCAATCGTTCGAGTTGAGTTCGAGCAAGGCGATCTGCCCGCTGCCCACGCCCTGTCTCGGCAAGGCATTGCGGGTGTGCGGTTCGAGCAGGAAGGGAATGATCGTCGGCGGGAAATGATATTGGCCGTGCGCACAGCGCGGCACCCCGCCGGTGATCTCCGACATGCCCCAGCTTGAGGCCATGTTGCCCGGTGCGACCCCGGTCGCCTTCTGGAACTGGTCCATCCAGTCGTCGGGCAGCACGGTCCCGTCCTTCACCCCGCCTGCCAGTGCGAAGACCGAATTGGGCGCAAAAGCCCCTGTCACGCCCAGCTTCTGGAATTGCAGGGTGATAGCCCAGGCCTTGTCGAAGGTGCCCTGGAACATGATGCGCTTGCCGCGAAAATTCTCGATCAGGTTGTCTGTCCATTGCTCGGTAAGCATGGGCAGATCTCTGTTATAAGCCTCGACTTCCTCACGGTGGGCGGCAACGATCGGATCGCCGTTCACCGCGTCCATGTCTCCCTTGGCCCGCGCCTTGCGCAAGCGGCCCTGCGTCATGTAGAATTCAGGGCTGTGGTAGACCGGAATCGCCTGCACCGGGTTGATCCCGTGCCGCTCTTCCAACCCGTCGTAGATGCACTGGGTGATGCGATAGTGCCTGCGCGGCCCCAGCACGAACATGGTCACGTCGTTGCGCTCGAACGGCGTGAACAGGTCGCGCTGATTGAAGGCGGAATAGTCCGCCGCCATGTTGCGATCCTCGCGCGAGCGCGGCACGAAGCTCAGCGTGCCGCTCGTGCCCGAGGAATGGCACACGAAAATGTCGGCCTGCGCTTCAAGTCGGCGGCACCAGTCGGTCAGATCGGCACAGCCTTCCATGTCCACGCCTGACAGGTCTTGCGAGGTATAACGGTCAAGCCACTGAGTCAGAGGTGCAAACCGGCCTTCTTCCACAAAGGCGGGATCGAAGCTCTTGTAGGCCCCGTCCTCGTAGAGCACGTCGACGAAATCGTTCATCTGCTCGAACCGCGCGGGATCGCGCCCGTCGAGCATCTCGCCGACAACCGGGATGCGGCCGGCCTGCCGCGCCAGCTGCTTCTGCGCGGCTGCAATCTGGAAATCGAGAATGTCCTCACGCCTGAACCGCGCCAGTTCGGTGGGCGTCAGCAGGCACAGCTCGCGCGGGCGGTCCAGGTAGTCCGAAAGGCCCTCTACTGTCTTGTTGTCGCTCATGGCCGGTTCGCCTCCGCTTGTTCGCGCTGGCGCCATTGCGCCGGTGAATAGTGCGTCATGCAGTCCTCGGCCACGACCCAGGTGCACATCTTCCTCAGCGCCTCGTTGCCGTCATGCGGGTCGATCGAGGCATTGTATTCGCGCATGTAGCCGAGCGACGTGATCCGCTGGACGCCATGCAGGGCCAGCACGGTGCGCAGCTCGTCGCGGACGTGCTCCGGATAAACGCCCACGGTCTGAACATCGCGCGTCACATAGCGCAGCAGCGCGTCGTAATCCCTGACCGGGACCAGATTGAGCGTCCGGTATTTGAGGTCATCGGCGAAATCGACCTGATCGCCCTCGAGCGAGACGATCACCCCGCCGCGCTCGTCGCCGCCGATCACGTGATACTCGTCATCGAGCATCGAGAGCGCCGCGATCCTCGCCTTGAAGTCGGCGTCCATGTGGATTGCCGGGCTGCTGATCGCGGAAGGCAGGTTCTGCACTTCCTCGTAGACCATCTGACCCAGCCGCTTGCAGGCCACAATCGCCTCTTCGCTCATGTCACAGACCACATAGGCGATGCGCGCGTTGGTGCAGCCGTTCTGGTTGCCATTGCCGACATCGTCGGCAAGCCGAATGGCCGCCTCGCGCATGGATTCGTCGGAAGCCAGCGTCCCCTCGCCCAGTATCGAACGGCTGATCTTGGGATCGAAGGTCACCAGATCGATTCCGGGCCGGATATATTTCGCAATGTGCGTGACCGAAGCGAAACCGCCCCAGGCGACAATGCGTTCGACATTGCGCGGGTGGTAGAGCTTTGTCTCGAAAGCGGCATCGCCGCCGCGCCAGTAAACGGCGGAAAAGGCGCGCGTCAGCGGATGGTCGGGCGCCATGTCGATCGCCGTCCGGGCAAGCGCGACAGCCGTGCCAAGCTCGTTGGACGGGATTTTCACGATCGCATATCCGCGCACCAGCGCGTTGCGCACGAAGGTCATCATCGCCGGGCTTGGCCCGTTGCCCGCGATGACGTGGGCAGTGGGAACGCCGAAGGCGCGGATATGCGAAATCCTGCCATTGGCGCGCTCATGGGCCTTCCAGCCGTCAAGATGCTCGCGCCCGACCGTCTCGATCATCGCTTCCAAGTGATCGCGTTTCAGGAACGAAGAACCGAAACCGGCCATCGCGCCCTCGACCAGATGGCTTGGCACATCGTTGAAGGTGCGTGTCAGTTCGGCGGCCCATTGCAGGTGCGGATTGCTGGCGAGATCGAGATGAGCGCCGAATTCGACGAGGTAATCCAGTACATCGTCGAGCGACAACGCGTAGAGCGCCTCCATCTCGCGCCGCGACGGCAACAGGATACGGTCGAGATACTTGCTGGCGTCGGGGCACTGGAAGCTCGCGCCATAACGCCCGTTGAAAGTGAGCTCGTAGTCCTCGATCACTTCGCCGCGCGCCACGATGGGAATGCGATGTTCGGTCATGTCCTTGTTCTCCCGGATCAGGACTTGAGCAGGAAGTCGGTCGCTTCTTCCAGCGCTCCCGCCGTCCCCGCGCAGGTGATCTTGTCTTCCTGCGTCGTGACGATACGCGTGATCGGGCTGTCGAGATGGGCGCTCCTGCGCCCGCAGCCGCAGGGTTCGTCCCAGGTGACGGTCACCTTGTCGCCGGTGGCGAAGCCGCCCCAGGCAGTATCGGGCAGAAGATCGAAGAAGGCGAAGCGCCCGGTCTGCCGACCCTCGCGCGGCAGCGGCTTGTCGTTCTCGTCGAGCACATAGGGAATGATCGACGCGGGCATATGGAACCTGTCGTGATCGCACTTGTTCATCGACCACAGCGCTTCCTGCATCGAATAGCCGACCCTGATCGCGCTTTCGGGAATGCCGAGGACCTCGACCACTTCCTGCTTCCAGTTTGGCGGCTCGACGCCGTTCGCGAAGCCGGAGCCACACATGAACAGCGAGTCCGGCGCATAGGCTCCGGTCACGCCCATCTCGCGGAACCGCACGGCCAGATCGTAGACCAGTTGCATGGTGCCGAAGCAGAAGATGCGTTTGCCCTTGTAGTCGTTCAGCATGCGCTGCATCAGCGCTTCCATGCGGGCGGGCCGGTCGGCATTGATCCGGGCGATGTCGTCCTTGCGCGCCAGCAGCTCCGGCCTGACCTGCACGGCCTCGCCTTTCCGGCTCGCCTCGCGGATACGGCCCGCCAGGCTCAGCAGGTCGGAATCGCTGTTCTCGAACAGCGTATCGACCAGTCCTTCGCCATAGGTCTCCTCGTAAAGATCGAGAAAGCGCGACATCGAGCGCGCACCGCGCCGCGCGCCGAGATAGACCAGCGGCACCCGGTCCACACCCGGCTCCAGCCCGGTAACTTCACCCTGAGCGTTCTTCGCTGTCCTCAGGCCCTTGAGGTTCATCTGCTGCAGGAATGCCCATTCGCCGTGCGAGCGGGGCATGAAAGCCGATTTGCCATCGGCGCTCGCCGATATCTGAACGTCGATTTCGGACTGCGCGATCAGCGCCGCCATCCAGTCCTCGATCAGCTCGCACTGGCTCGTATCGACCTGGCTCAAGTCCGCCGCGCACAACTTGCCCAGCCATTTGGTCAAGCGCTTGAAGTCGCCGTTTTCCAGCCACGCCTGCGGATAACTCTTGAACACCTCGTGGGTGTAGAGCAGCGGCACGAGGTCATCGAAGGCGCTGACCTCTGCGATATTGTTGAGCAACGCGAGCTGGGCAATGAACGGGATGTCCGCCATGGCCGAGGCGAACCTGCGCCGCGCCAGATCGAGGTGGATGTCGTCAAGCTCCCCCGGCGCGACCGCATCAAGCACTTCGACCGGATAGTTCAGCACGCAGCGCGGATCGTCCGCAAATTCTTCCTTGAACTCGTCGATCATGACCGCTCCCTTTGTGTGCCCGCTGTTGGTCCACGGCCTCAAGCAATTTGCCAGTGGCGAAGACCCTACTACTGACTTCGAAGTCAGTAGTAGCCTTGCGTGGGATCGAACGTCAATGCCGTTGTTCGCAGTCCACACAGGTTTGGACATGAACGACAAGCAGGTTAAGACATCTCCGTGACCGACTTCGGCCCAACATTGACCGCAGCCAGGAAACGCTCACCGGCGAAAGCCTCTACACGAACGCGCGACGCGGAAACCTCGCGGCTGAAGATCCTCGTTGCGGCGGAAAAACTGTTCGCAGAACGAGGCTATCTCGGGGTGACGCTTGACGATATCGCAAGGCGGTCAGGCACCAAGCGTTCGCTGATGCTCTATCATTTCAAGAGCAAATTCGGCCTGTGGAAGATGGCGAGCGAACGTGCCGCGCAAGCGTTCAATCAGGAGTTGGCGGACAATCTTAAGAAGGCTGAATCCGTCGTCCCGCGGCGACCCGCGAACGTCGCGGCATGGCTCGATGCCTATGTCGAACATCCCAACTATCCCAGAATGCTGGTCGCGGAAGGGAGCACGGGGAGCCCACGGCTGGAATGGCTGATCCAGCATTCGCTGACCAGCGAGGTAAGTCATACCCTGTTGCCCAGGGAACGCCTGACGCAAGCTCTTGTCCGGGACGTGGTCATGGCAATCATTCTTGCAATGACGACGCTCGGCCCGCTCATGGAGTTTTCAATGGCCAAACTTTCGGGCGAGCAATCGGTCGGCCTCCACCCGATGTCGCGCGAGCGGCGAAACGAGCTTATCGACATTCTGGTTCGCATCATCGAAACCTTCGAACATGACGGGCGAGTTCAGCCTTAGCCCAGCTCATCGTCCCCGTTCGACAACCGGCATCGGTCTGACCGCATGACGTATCAAAGCGCCTCCTGACCGCCAGGGCGCTGAACCGGGCCATCAATTGAATTTGTTCTTTGATAGGCCCCAGCCACTTTGTATCGTGTCTTTCTGCCCGTTCGGGTCGAAGCGAAGATATAGCAATCGTTCAATTGCACATGGCGAAGGGGATGACACAGTGACCGGGATGAAAGAGCTGCGCCGGATCGGCATGGTGGGA
>JAGREJ010000381.1 GCA_020446595.1 Novosphingobium sp.
GGCGAGCAACCGCAGCGTGGCGGCGTCGAGCGGGCGCTGGGCGAGGCTCAGTCGGGCGGGTGTGATTGCCGTGGCATAGTCGCCCGCCGCGACGGCGCGGGATGCCTTCTCGGTTTGCCCCGTTGGCGTGCGGTTGGGCGCGAAGGTCCAGACGGCTTCGCCGGAATTCGCCAGACTTTCGGTAACCAGCCCCTGGGCGCTGGCGAAAATGCCGGTGGCGGCAAGTGCAATCGCGAATGCGAACCGGACGATCGGAGTTCCGGGCAGTTCCATCGCCGACTACTTCTGGGGCCTTGACCAGAACCAGAATGACTTGGGTTTCGTATCGTGGCCGTACTTGTAGGTGTAGGCGTAGTTGTATTCGTAGGCGTAGCCATAGCCGCTCTGGCGGGCATCGAACTTGGTGAGCACGGCGCCGACAATGCGGGCCGAATTGGCGCGCAACCGCCGTATCGCGACCTTGGCCTGGCCGCGATAGCCGCGACCGGCCTCGACGACCAGCAAGGTGCCGTCCGCGATCGAGGCGAGCAGCGGCGCGTCGGCCAGACCCATGACGGGGGGGCCATCGATGACGATCACGTCGTAAAGCTCGGCCAGTCTGTCGACGGCGACGGCGGCATGATCGCCGCTGAACAGTTCGGCCGGGTTAGGCGGCATCGTGCCGCAGGTGAGCACGTCGAGGTTGGGCTGATCGACGCTGTGGACCACCTCGGAAATCTGCTTGTCGCCGACGATGATCTCGCTGAAGCCGGGCTCGCGCGGCAGATCGAACAGGTAATGGACGGTCGGCTTGCGGAGGTCGCCGTCGAGCAGCAGGGTCTTCTTGCCGATGGCGCCGAAGCTGCGCGCGAGCGCGTAGGAGGACGTCGACTTGCCTTCGCCGGGCAGGCTGCTGGTGCACAGCAGAACCTTTGGCAGGCCTTCCGATGTCGAGAAGCTGAGCACAGAGCGCAGCGCGAGATAGGATTCGCTGATCGGCGATGTCCGCTCCTCGAGCTGGTCGAACGGATCGTCGTCCTCGGCCAGCTTCGGGATCGCGCCGAGGAACTGCGTGTTGAGCTTTTCCTCGATCTCCTCGGGCGCGCGAACGGCGTCGTCGAAGGTTTCGCGCAGATAGGCGAGCGCCACTGCGATGCCCAGGCCGATAACCAGCGCCACCAGCATGTTGATGAGAGGTTGGGGCGCGACCGGGCCGCCGGGGACTTCGGCGGAATCGAGCATGACGATGTTCGCCGCGATCACGCCGGCGACGGTGCTGATCTCGCGGTAACGCTCCAGCAGCATGTCGTAGAGTGAGCGGTTGGTGTCCGCCTCGCGCCTCAGCAGGTTGTATTGAACGCTGCGTTCCTGTTCGGTCAGTGCCTCGGAACGCAGCGAATCGAGCTGCGAGCGCAACATGGCTTCGCGCCGCTTGGCATAGTCGAGGTTCTCCCTGAGCGCGTCGATGACCGTCTGGCCGGTCTGCTTGATCTGGCGGTCGATCGCGTCGATCCGCGCCTTGGTCTGTACCATTTCCGGGAAGCGTTCCTGGCGCCGCTGGCCCATGTCGGCATATTGCGCCGCGAGCATGGCGCGCTCCCTGACGAGTGCCTGGACCGTGCCGTTGTTCTGGACTTCGGGCAGGGAAAGCGTCGGCGCCCGGCTGGCCGAGGCGAAACGCTCCTGCGAGGCGATGCGTGCCGCCGTCGCTTCGCTGAGCGCGGAGTTGATCGACAGCAGGTTGCCGCTGACCAGCGAACTCGAAGTGGTATTTTGTCCGTCCCTTTCGGGCGACTTCGCAATGTTCAGGTCAAGCAGGCCCGCCGCGCGCGCATAGGCGATGGCGTCGCGCTCGGACCGCTCGAGCCGGACCTGCGCATTGCGCAATTCGTCCTCGAGGAACTTGCGGGCGTAGGCGGTTGTCTCGGTCTTCTGCTGGAGATTGTAGCTGACCGCGTTGCGGGCATAGGAATTGGCGATGCTGGCCGCCAGCTCCGGATCGGGGCTGGAAACGGTCAGGGTGACGAGCGAGGAGTTCTCCTTGGTCTCGACCGAGAGCGAACCCCTCAGGATGTTGGTCACGGTTTGCTTGCGCGCTTCGCTGACGCCAACGCTCTGGCCAGGCTGCGCGTTCGGTTCCTGCAGGTTCATCGCTTCGAAGAAGGTGTTGCTTGTATAGAGCTTCAGGTCTTCGGCGACCTTCTCTGCAACCGCGCGGCTCCGGATCACATCGACTGCATTGCTGACGTAGCGCTGCGCGTCATAAGAACCGACAAGCTCGGGCTCGACTTCGGTATTGCTCTTGACCGACTGGTTGGCGCGCGGCTCGATCTGGATCGTGGCGCTCGCTTCGTAGATCGGCGTGGTGAAGATCGTCACGAGCAGGCCGATGATGAGGCTGAGCACGACGACCGCGATCATGGGCCAGCGATTGCGATAGACCGAAGCCCACATGCGGCGCACGTCCAGCCGCGTCTGGTCGCTGATCTCGATTTCCTCGGGAAGCACGACGTCGCGCTGCCCGTTGACGTTTCCGTTGCCTGCAAGCGTAGCCATGACTCAGAAATACCTGAAATAAAGACCAATAAGCGGAACGGCCTGCAACAGGTCGCGATAGCCCTGCGCTATCACGGATGTCCCGACGACGATCCTGTCGGATGGCAGGATGGCCGGGTCGTCCGTCTGTCCCTTCTCGATTTCTCCCAGATTGAAGATGGCGCCGGCGCGCCGCCCTTCGATCATCCTGATAATCGCGACATCGCCCCTGCGTGCGACATT
>JAGREJ010000382.1 GCA_020446595.1 Novosphingobium sp.
CCCCATCATTACGAATGATGTGCTCTACCGGCTGAGCTAAAGCGGCAACGAGGCGGCCTTTACCGGCGAGCGGCATAGGGCGCAAGAGTGGATTGCCGCTAGTTTCCCAGCACCGATTCGAACAGCTCAAGCCTGGGCGGACCGGCATAGAGGTCGCGCGTTCCGCCTGCCCCGGCATGGGCGGCGCGAAAGGCTTCGGATCTGGTCCAGTCCTCGAAAGCCTGACGCGATTGCCAGACCGTGTGCGTGGCATAGAGCGTGCCGTTTTCGTCCGACGCGCCCTTGAGCAGGTGGAACGAGATGAAGCCGGGAACTCCGGCGAGATGGCTGTCGCGTCCGGCCCAGACGTCCTCGAACGCCGCCTCCTTGCCAGGCAGCAGGCTGAATCGGTTCATGGCGACGAACATGGGAAGGCTCCTTGCAGTAGGGGGCGACCTGCAAGGAGCCTAACTGAATTCTATTCGGGAATCACCCAGCGGACCGTTCCGGTGTAGGTGCCCGCCACCCGGTCGCCCGAGCCATCGCGCGCCGGATCGAACGAAGCGCGTCGCATCAGCTTGTCGCAGGTCGCCGCGTCGAGGCCGGGATGGCCGGAGGAGCGAAGCACTTCGCAACCCGTTACCTTGCCATTGGCGCTGACCGAAAGGCGGAAGGCAACCGCGCCCTCGTTGCCTTCGCGGATGTCGCGGGTGGGATAGTCGTTGGTCGTGACCCAAAGGCCCGGCCTGCCCTTCGGTTTTGCCCCCACCGGGTCGAAGCGCGGGCCTGGATCGACGCTCGGCGATGGCGTCGGAATGAACGGCTCGACGTCCGGCAGCGTCGGAGGATCAATTGGCGGCAGCCTGAAGACGACCGGACCCGGCTTCCTGACTATCGGATCGGCGGGCGTTATCCGGGGCTCTGCGCTGGCGGAAGGCTCTGTCCTGGGCGGTTCGGGAACAGGCGGAGGCGGCTCGCTCTGGTAATTCGTCGTCGGCAGGTTGAGCACTTCCTGCTTGATATAGTCGATACCGAGACCGTTGATGAGCGCCCAAGCGGCAGCGACGTGAAGTCCGGCCACAGCGGCGATCATCGTGCCGCGCGCATTGGCCGAGTGGCGATTGATGTAGGACATGGCATCTTCTCCCATGCCGTTTGCCCTGTCTCCGGCCATCCGGGCGGGCTTTGCGGCTATGGAAAGTCCACAATACCACATTACTTGCAAATGAAAATATTTTTTTGCTAAACAAAACAAGGATTTGCTATCTAAGCTAAGCAACTATTGCGTGCCGAGGGTGCGTGCCGAGGGTCGTTTCAGGCCCCTGCCAGAGCCTTCTGGCGTCGGCGTTGCACCGAGCTGCCAAGCCCGATCGCCTCGCGGTATTTGGCGACCGTGCGCCGGGCGAGCGAAAAGCCCTTGTCGTGCAGCAGGTCGACCAGGGTGTCGTCCGACAGGATCGCCTTGGGATCCTCGGCATCGATGAGCTGGCGGATCGCGGCCTTCACGGCTTCGGCCGAAGCCGCGCCTTCGCCGTCGGCGGACGAAACCCCCGATGTGAAGAAATACTTCAGCTCGAAAGTGCCGCGCCTGCATTGCAGGTATTTGTTCGAGGTCACGCGGCTCACAGTCGATTCGTGCATGTCGATCGCTTCGGCGACAGCGCGCAGTGTCAGGGGCTTGAGGTGCGAGACGCCGTGGCGGAAGAATCCGTCCTGATGGCGCACCACTTCCTCGGCCACTCTCAGGATCGTCTTCTGGCGCTGGTCGAGCGCCTTGATGAGCCAGTTGGCGTCGGTCAGCTTCTCGGACAGCCAGCCGCGCTCCTCGCGCCCGGAACAACCGGACTTCAGCTCGGTGTAATAGGCCCGGTTGACGATCAGGCGCGGCAGCGTGTCCTGATTGATCGACAGGCGCCAACCGCCGTCGTCGGCTTCGTTCAGGATCACGTCGGGAACCGCGAGCGCGACCGGATCGCCACCGAAGCGCAGGCCGGGCTTGGGATCGTAGCCGCGCAGTTCGGACAGCATGTCGCGC
>JAGREJ010000383.1 GCA_020446595.1 Novosphingobium sp.
CTCGACCTGCACGACCGCACCAGCGAAGTGGCCTACAGCCGCGATGCCGCGGCGCGCGGCGCGCGCAAGGTCAAGTCGCTGGCATTGCAGTATATTGCCGTGGGCGATCCCGACGAAGGCGCCGAGCGCGCCAAGAAGCAATATGCCCTCGCCGACAACATGACCGACCGGCAGGGTGCGCTC
This sequence comes from Novosphingobium sp., assembly GCA_020446595.1. Lineage (GTDB taxonomy): Bacteria > Pseudomonadota > Alphaproteobacteria > Sphingomonadales > Sphingomonadaceae > Novosphingobium. Next base: position 184 of record JAGREJ010000383.1, read on the forward strand.
ATGGTGCTGTGCTCGCTCGACTGCGAGGAGCGCGACATGGCGCTGGCCGACTTCTACAAGCGCCATCAGGGCGACGCACTGGTGATCGACAAGTGGTTCTCGCTTCAGGCGACATCGCTTCATCCCGATGTGCTCGACCATGTGAAGGCGCTGGCCGGACACAGCGAATTCACCCTGTCGAACCCAAACCGGGTGCGCGCGCTCTATATGGCCATGGCGGGCAATCCGCTGGCGTTCCATGCGCCCGATGGCGAAGGCTATCGCCTGATCGGCGACCTGATCCGCAAGCTCGATCCGCTCAATCCGCAAACCGCCGCGCGCTTTGTGCCCTCACTGGGCCGCTGGCGGCGGATCGAGCCGGGTCGCGCCGCCATGATGCGCGCCGAACTGGAAGCGATTGCCGCGATGCCCGGCCTGTCGCGCGATGTGCGCGAGCAGGTGACCAAGAGCCTTGGCTGAAGCGGTGGCCGATTCCGTCGAGGCGATCCGCGCATCGTCGCTGCACGGAGTCGCGCACGGGTTCATGTCGCGTCGGGGCGGCGTATCTGTCGGCGTGCTCGCGGGCCTCAACTGCGGTCCCGGTTCGGGCGACGATCTCGACCTTGTGGCGGAAAACCGCGCCCGCGCTGTCTCGACGGTGGCTCCCGGCGGGCGGCTGGTCACGGTCTATCAGGTGCATTCGCCAGACTGTGTGACAGTGACCGAGCCGTGGCCGGACGACGCCCGTCCCGAGGCCGACGCACTCGTTACGGACCGTCCGGGACTGGTGCTCGGCATTGTCACCGCCGACTGCGCCCCGGTGCTGCTGGCGGATCGCGAAGCGGGCATTGTCGGCGCGGCGCACGCCGGATGGAAGGGCGCGATTGCGGGCGTGACCGACAACACCCTGGTGGCAATGGAGGCGCTGGGGGCGCGCCGCGGCCGGATCGTGGCCGCCGTCGGCCCCTGCATCGCGCAGGCAAGCTATGAAGTCGATGAGGCCTTTCGCGACCGGTTTCTGGCACAGGCCGCGGAAAACCATGCGTTTTTCGGCGAAGGAGCCCCCGGCCACTGGCAATTCGATCTCGAAGCCTATGTCGTTCACCGGCTACGCTCGGCCGGAATTGAAACGGTCGAGGCGCTCGGCCTCGACACCTACGCCGATCCTGACCGTTTCTATTCCTTCCGCCGCTCGACCCATCGCGGCGAACCGGCCTATGGTCGTCAGATTTCGCTGATCGCCAGGGTTTGACTCTTGCGAATCGCTCGCCAAAAAAGGCGGTTGGCAGGTTTGGATTTCCTGTCTATCAGGCGCGCCAAGTCGGGTCTTTTTGCATCGCGCAATCGTTGCAGGAACCGATGTCGGGGGGACACCGAACCACTGACGGCATTTTGCCCGCAAGCCGCATCCGGGGCAAGCGGACGACAGGAGCAAGGCTGGGTCTATCATGACAGAACAAGCGGTCACCGACACGCCCGAAGCGGAAGGCGTAAGGCGTCGTGACTTCATCAATATCGCCGCCGTCAGCGCGGCAGGCGTAGGCGGCCTTGCCGTTATCTATCCGCTGGTAAGCCAGATGGCGCCTTCGGCCGACGTGCTTGCCGCCAGCTCGACCGAGATCGACATCTCCGCGATCCAGCCGGGTCAGGCGATCAAGGCCGAATTCCGCAAGCAGCCGGTATTCGTGCGCAACCTGACGCCAAAGGAAATCGCCGAGGCCGACAAGGTTCCGCTCTCCGACCTGCGCGATCCGCAGACGCTGGCCGAGCGCACCAAGGAAGGCAAGGCCAACTGGCTCATCACCATGGGCGTGTGCACCCATCTGGGCTGCGTCCCACTGGGCGCGGGCGAAGGCGAAGCCAAGGGTGAATACGGCGGCTACTTCTGTCCGTGCCACGGTTCGCACTACGATACAGCCGCGCGCATCCGTAAGGGTCCGGCTCCACTCAACCTGCAAGTGCCGGAATTCGAATTCCTTTCCGACACCGTCGTCAAGATCGGCTGAGGTTACACATCATGAGCTTTCCCTGGGCCAACGAATACAAGCCGAGCCATCCCTTCATGCAGTGGATGGACGAGAAGCTGCCTGTGCCGCGTCTCGTCTACAATGCGATCGGTTCCGGCTATCCGGTTCCACGCAACCTCAACTATTTCTGGAACTTCGGTTTCATGGCGCTGGCCTGTCTGGCGATCCAGATCCTGACCGGCGTCATCCTGGCGATGCATTACGCCGCGAACGCGGGTGTTGCCTTCGATTCGGTCGAGCACATCATGCGCGACGTCAACTGGGGCTGGCTGCTGCGCTATACCCACGCGAACGGCGCCTCGGCGTTCTTCGTCGTGATCTATGTGCACATTTTCCGCGGCTTCTATTATGGCTCTTACAAGGCGCCTCGCGAGATGGTGTGGTTGCTGGGCGTGGTCATCTTCCTGCTGATGATGGCCACCGGCTTCATGGGCTACGTGCTGCCATGGGGACAGATGAGCTTCTGGGGGGCCAAGGTCATCACCGGCCTGTTCGGGGCAATCCCGCTGGTCGGCGAGCCGATCCAGGTCTGGCTGCTGGGCGGCTTCGCGCCTGACAATGCCGCGCTCAACCGCTTCTTCTCG
>JAGREJ010000384.1 GCA_020446595.1 Novosphingobium sp.
TTGACGATGGTCGCAAGGTCGCTGTTGAGCAGGACGATAGGACCGGCCTGTTCTTCCGGCGTCGAATAGCGACCGAGCGGCTCGGCAAACACGCCGATCACCGCTGAACCGGCAGCCGCCTCGAAGTCGTTCATCATCGGTGTCGCGGTCGGCTGCGGCAGCGAGCAGTTCATGCGAATGCCCTGCTTGATGAGGCTGGCGGCGCGGAACTGGGTATAGATGATGAGGGCTTCCTTGGAGCGGCTGTAGCCTTCATCGACATAGTCGACATTGTCGTTCATCCACGCGACCGTCTGGTCCCAGTCGGTGTTGGCGACGACCGGCATCAGCCGTTCGAGGTTGCCATGCCAGCCCATTCCGGCGGTCGACGAGATGCCGCAGATCGCGCCGCTTCCCTCCATGCGGGGGATAACCTGTTCGGTCAGATGGCGGTTGCCGATGAAGTTGACAGTGAAGCAATCGAGCGGAGCGATGCCGCCGGGCATGCCGGCGCAACTGAACAGCTTGTCGATCTTTCCCGGAACACCGGCCACGCCTGCCTCGATGGAGCCCTTGTCGCGCAGGTCGATCTTGGTGAACGAGGCGAGCGGGAGGTCGCATTCCTTCATGTCGAAGCCGTGAACCTCGGCGCCGAGATCGAGCAGCAGCTTGGCCGCCGCGTGCCCCATGCCCGAAAAACAGCCCGTGATGATAACCCGCTTGCCCTTGTATCCAAGTGCGTCGCTCATGCCAGAAATCCTTCCCGTGAAAGTGCGGTCCCGGTCCTAGGATCGGCGGACCTGCTAGGCAAGCGCCGCGCAGTGCTGCCGTTTCTTGATCGCCCCCGCGAAAGCGCACTTGCAATCGCACGCGGCTTGCTGACCTTAGGAGAGTGACGAATCCTTCCGAGACTGTGCCGGTGCGATACCGCGAGCCACAGGCGGCTCATGCGATTGCATGTGTCGCGGAGAGTTTCGCGCGTTTGGTGGGAAGGCCGCTGGTCGATCCTCGTGGCGATATGATCGAAGCGATGTGGCAAGCTCCACAGGTGATCCTTGCGCACGGGACAGAAGACGATCCGGTGTTCTTCTTCGGCAACCGGGCCGCGCTGGCCGCCTTCGAAATCGATCTCGACGTCTTTCTGGCGATGCCTTCGCGTCTGTCTGCCGAAGCACCCTTGCGGAGCGAGCGACAGGATCTGCTCGACCGGGTGACGCGCTACGGCTTCATAGACGACTATGCAGGCGTGCGGATCAGCGCGAAGGGGAGGCGCTTCCGCATCGAGCAGGCGGTGGTGTGGAATGTCAGCGACGAGGCTGGTCAGCGCATCGGGCAGGCAGCGACCTTCACGCCATGAGCAAGGCCGATCCGGGACTGATCGACGCGCTGCTGGCGCTGATCGAGGACATGCTGTCAGAATGCGCGCTGCGTCCGGTGGTTCTGGGCATTTGCGGCGCGCAGGGCAGCGGCAAATCGACTGTGGCCTCGGCTCTCGCGGACCGGTTGGAGCAAGCGGGCGTGGCCTGCGCCGTGCTCTCGCTTGATGATCTCTATCTGCCGAAACCCGCGCGCGAGGAACTGGCGCGCGAAGTCCATCCCCTGCTGGCGACGCGCGGTCCGCCGGGAACGCACGACATAGCATTGGGGATAGAGGTGCTCGATGCGCTGCGCGCAGCTGAGCCGACTGCGCTGCCACGCTTCGACAAGGCACGCGACGATCAGGCCGATCCGGCTTCTTGGTCGCGCGTTGAGGGCCAATGCCAGGTGCTGCTGTTCGAAGGCTGGTGCGTCGGAGCCGTGCCGCAGGACGAGGCCGAACTGGCGCGGCCGGTCAACGATCTGGAAGCGCGGGAAGACGCAGACGGCGTGTGGCGTCGCTTCGTCAACACGGCGCTGGCCGGTTCCTATCAGGCGCTGTTCGCCCGGATCGACCGGCTTGTGCTACTTGCTGCACCCGGATTTGACGTTGTTTTCGACTGGCGCGTGCAGCAAGAGGACGAGCTGCGCGCTGCGCGCCCGGACGGAACCGGGATCATGAGCAGGGCCGAGGTTGCACGTTTCGTCCAGCACTATGAACGGATCACGCGGCATGTGCTTGCCGAAATGCCCTCGCGCGCCGATCTGCTCGTGCGGCTGGATCGGCAGCGCAAACCCGTTACGATTGGAGGTCATGCCTAGACTGGTCGCCTTGCTTGCCGCGTTGCTCGCGTCGCCTGCACTTGCGCAGGAGACCGGCGAGACGCTCGCGATACCGGCACCTCCGGTGGACGCCGCCTTGCCCGATGTCGAACCGATCATCGGCGACGAGGAATTCGAGGCGGCGGTGCCGGAACTCGATCCGCTCGACGATCCGGAGTTGAGCGGGGAGCTCGAATCGATCGAGCAATTCGAGCGCAGGCTGGCGGATGAAGAATCCGCCGCGGATCAGGAGGCGCCGCTGGGTGATCCCGCGCTCGCCGATGGCGACAGGTCCGAAGAAGTGGCCGATGCCACGATCCGCGATGCCGAGCTGGTTAAGCCGCTGCCGCCAGTCGAATCCTTCGAGGTGACACCGGTCGAATTTGCCCAACCAGCCGCCGCCGACGACGAGAGCGTCACTGTGGCTTACCAGACTGTGATTACCGGTCTGGACGAGGCCAACGAACAAACACCGACCGGCCTGCGTTCGCTGTTCAGGAGCTTTTCGGCCTTGCGCGAGGGCGGCGGCAAGGCCGCCAATGTCGCGATGGTGCAGGCGCGGCTCGAACAGGACAGCGAACTGATGCAGACCATCCTCGCTGCCGAGGGCTGGTATAGCGCGGATGTGAAGACGCGCATCGACCTGCCGACCGGCGAGGGTGAGACGGCCGAGCCGATGGCCGCGGTGATCGATGTTATTCCCGGCCAGCGGTATAAATTGGGCGCGATCGCCGTGCTGGCCGATCCGACCGAGCCGCCTGGTCTCATCCGCGACAATCTCGCGTTGCAGCCGGGCGAGCCGATTGTCGCCGAGCGGGTGCAGGGGGCCGAGGCGCAGGTTTCGCTTGCCCTGCCGGAGCAGGGCTATCCCTTCGCCGAGGTCGGCCAGCGTTCGATCCTGCTCGACCGAGAGACCGGCCTCGGCGACTATACGCTCCCTGTGAAGGTCGGGCCGCGCGCCCGCTTCGACGGCTTCGAAACCGAAGGCGATCTGGCCTTCGATGCCCAGCATATCGAGGTGCTGGCCCGGTTCGAGCGCGGCGAACTCTATGACAGCCGCAAGATCGACGACCTGCGCAAGGCGCTGGTGGCGACGGGCCTGCTGTCCAATGTCACGGTCGAACCGAGAGCAACCGGAGAGCGCGCGGAAGACGGCACCGAATATGTCACGACGTTCGTCAGGCAGCAGTCCGGACCGGCGCGCACGATCGCCGGGACTCTCGGCTATGCCACGGGCGAGGGACTGCGCGCCGAAGCGACATGGTCGCATCGCAACATGTTCCCGCCCGAAGGCGCGCTGATCGCGCACGGGCTGGCAGGCA
>JAGREJ010000057.1:0-10850 GCA_020446595.1 Novosphingobium sp.
GGCATCAGTTCGGAGATGGCCCGCGCCTGACCGCCGCGCGGGCGCTCGTAGCGGCGCGGCGTGGTCTTGGCAGGCTTTGGTTTGTCCCGTTCCATTGTGTCCCCGGCAATGCCATAGCCGGGCCATGAACGCCAGTTACACCGGCATCGCAACGGCACTGCAACGCTGGTACAACCTGCATGCAAGGGCACTCCCTTGGCGGGCCTTGCCGGATGAGCCAAGGCCGGACCCCTATCGCGTGTGGCTGTCCGAAGTGATGCTGCAGCAGACGACGGTTGCGGCGGTGATTCCCTACTTCGAGAAATTCACCTCGCGCTGGCCGACGGTCGAGGCGCTGGCTGCTGCCGAAGACAGCGAGGTGATGGCCGCATGGGCGGGGCTGGGCTACTACGCGAGGGCGCGCAACCTGCTCGCCTGCGCGCGCGAAGTGGCGGCGCGCGGCGGCAGGTTTCCCGACAACGAGGGAGAACTGCTCAAGCTGCCGGGGCTGGGAGCCTATACCGCTGCCGCCGTTGCGGCGATTGCTTTCGGTCAGCGCGCGGTGGTGGTCGATGCCAATGTCGAGCGGGTGGTATCGCGCCTGTTCGCCATCGCCGACCCGCTGCCCAAGGGACGCAAGGCGATCCGCGAGGCGGCGGACCGGATCACGCCGGACGAGCATGCCGGACACTTCGCGCAGGCCATGATGGACCTCGGCGCCGGGGTCTGCAGTGCGCGCGCACCGCAATGCCTGCTGTGCCCGCTCACCGACCTTTGCGAAGCGCGCAAGACCGGCGAGCCGGAGCGATTTCCCGTCAAACCGCCGAAAAAGGCCAAACCGGTCCGCAAAGGCCGCGCCTTCTGGATCGAACGCGAGGGCGCGGTCCTGCTGGTGCGCCGCCCCGGCAAGGGCATGCTTGGCGGCATGCGCGCCTTGCCCGACGATGGCTGGAGCGCGCGCGGCGACGGGTCGGGCGACACGCCGCTTGCCGGAGACTGGCAGTCTGTCGGCTCCGTTCAGCACGTCTTCACCCATTTTGCGCTCGAAATGTCGGTGCTTGTCTGGCGCGGCGAGGAATGCTGTGATCCGACGGGTGAGCATGGCGAGTGGTGGCTGGTGTCGGGTATCGATGAGGCCGGATTGCCGACGCTGTTCGGCAAGGCGGCGCGGCTGGTGATGGCGCAGAGAGAGGAACGAGGCGGATGACAGGCAGTCTCATGCACAGGCGCGAGGCGCTCGCTCTGGGATTGATGGGCGGACTGGCGGCGGCGCTTGCTCCTTCGCGCGCGCTTGCCGCGATGGCCGCGCCCGAGCTTGCCGGGAACCTGCGCAAGTTCGCGAGCAAATGGGTGGGGCCGGGCAAGTTGCCCGGTCTGGTCGTGGCGCTTGGCCTGCCCGGTCGCGAGACGCGCTACATCGCCCAGGGCAGCGAGGGCTTTCTCGATGCCGATGCGATGACGCCCGATACGCTGTTCCGCATCTATTCGATGACCAAGCCGGTCACGGGCATGGCAGCGATGCTGCTGATCGATGAGGGCAAGATCGGGCTCGACCAACCCATTTCGGATTTCCTGCCGAAGTTCGCGAAAATGCAGGTGCAGGTGACGCCAGATGGCTCCGTCACCGATGTCAGACCAGCCAAGAACCCGATTACCGTGCGCAATCTCATCACGCATACGTCCGGTCTTGCCTATGGCATTGTCCAGACGGGGCCGATCCGCGACGAACTGTTCAAGAAAGGCCTGATCCCCGGACAGGTGTCGCGGCTGAAGATTCCGGGGCTCGATCGCGGGCCGCACGTCAAGGGGCTCGCTGCCTTCGCCGATGGTATGGCCGGAATGCCGCTGGTCTACGAGCCGGGTACGAAGTGGAGCTACAGCCCCGGCCTCGATCTGATGGGCCGGATAGTCGAGATCGTCAGCGGCCAGACCTTCGACAGGTTCCTGAAGGATCGCTTTTTCGACCCGCTCGGCATGACAAGCACCGGCTTTCGTGTCGCGGCGAACGATGCGGCGCGTCTGGCCACCAACTACGGGGTATTGGCGGGTCGTCTGGTGCCGATCGACCTGCCCGAAAACTCGGTCTACCTCGACGAACCGGACTTTTTCTATGGCGGGGCTGGGCTTGTCTCGACGCCGCGCGATTACGACCGGTTCCTGCGGATGATCGGCGGGCTCGGTGCGCTGGATGGCGCGCGGGTGATGAGCGAGGCCGCCGTGCGCAAGGCCACCTCGAACCTGCTGCCTCCGGAGGTGCCGACCGGCGGCATCATGGGCATGAAGCTCGAGGCTTTCGGCGCGGGAGGCCGGGTCGGCACCGGCGCGGAAGCGGGCATATTCGGCTGGTCGGGCGCGGCGGGCACGGTGGGCATGGTCGACATGCACAGCGGGCTGACTTCGGCGATCTATGTCCAGTTCATGCCGCCCAACGCGCTTGAAGTCCTGCCCGAATTCCAGCAAGCCCTCAAAGCCGACGCCACGGCACTACTGGAGAGACGCCCATGACCCCCTTCGTTGCATTCGCCGGATCGAACATCGACCGGGCGGACCATGTCCGCGCAGACCCGGACGCCATCGATAACCTGATGACCGCGACAGCGCGGCTCCTCAACCTCGATGGTCTCGATCCGGTGCTCGATGCCGACGGAAACCTCGGCTGGACGAGCCTTGCCGAAGCCAATGCCGATGCCGAACTGCTGTTCCTCGGCATCGAAGGCGATCGTGGCCATTTTGCGCAGGTGCCCGACATGGTGCCCAAGGCGGCGCTCGGCATGGGTCGCGCCTGGCAGGCGATGACGGGTCTGTCCGATGCGGACCTCGCGACCTACGGCGGGGCGCGCAGCCTTGTCGGCTGGCATGTGCGGCACAAGTTCTGCTCGTGCTGCGGCAGTCCGACCTCCGTGGCCAAGGGCGGCTGGCAGCGCAATTGCGTCAACGAGAATTGCGGCATGGAGCATTTCCCCCGCGTCGATCCGGTGACGATCATGCTGGTCGAGCATGACGATTCGCTCCTGCTCGGTCGGCAGCCGATGTTTCCGCCCAAGAACTATTCCGCGCTGGCCGGTTTCGTCGAACCGGGCGAGACGCTGGAGGAGGCGGTTGCACGCGAAACCTTCGAGGAAGCAGGCGTTTCGGCCTATGACGTGAAATACGTCGTCAGCCAGCCATGGCCGTTCCCGAGTTCGCTGATGATCGGCTGTCACGCCATGGCGAAATCACGTGACATCGTCGTCGACAAGACCGAGCTGGACGATGCGTGCTGGTTCACCCGCGCCGAGGTTGCCGATGCCATCGCCGCGAGCGACCGCGGCGAGCAGGGCGAGGCGTTCGGATGCCCGCCGCGCTTCGCCGTCGCCAATGTCCTGATGCGCTGGTGGCTGGAACGGGGTTGAGTCCCACAATTCTATATTCCGAATGATTGTTCTCTATTGCGGAAGCGCCTCGCATTGATATGGAGGCCTCCGCAGCGGGATGAGGACGGACCATGCACATCGAAGGCGCCGACTATGTAGTGATCGGGGCGGGCGCGGCCGGGGCGGTGGTCGCCAACCGGCTGTCCGCCGATCCCGCAACGCGCGTCGTTCTGCTCGAAGCGGGGCCGCGCGCCGATGGTTTCTGGAACAGGATGCCTTCGGGCGGCCTTACCCGGATGAACAAGCCCGATGCCGACTGGATGTACAAGACCGAGCCCGACCCTTCGCTTGGCGGGCGCGAGATGGTCTGGAACGCGGGCAAGATGCTGGGCGGCGGTTCGGCGATCAATGGCATGGTCTACATCCGGGGCGACCGGCGCGACTATGACCAGTGGGCGAACGAACTGGGCTGCACCGGCTGGTCGTGGAACGAAGTGCTGCCCTATTTCCTCAAGTCGGAAAACTGGCAGGGCGAGCCAAGCCAGACCCATGGCCAGCACGGACCGCTCGCGGTGGCCGAATCCCGGATGCAGCATCCGCTCGCCGAAACATTCATCGATGCCTGCGAGCAATTCGGCCTGCGCCGCGTGCCCGACTACTGCGCTGGCGATGTCGATGGCGCCTTCCGGAATCTGACGACGCAGAACAACGGTCAGCGCGCCAGCACCGCGCGCGCCTTCCTCGACGAGGCGGAGAAGCGGCCCAATCTGCAAGTTGTGACCGGCGCTCTGGTTGACCGGGTAGCGATCAAGAACGGCCGCGCCACCGGAGTAGAGGCGCTGATCGACGGCGAGCGGGTGATCATCGCAGTCCGGCGCGAAGTCGTGGTCAGCGGCGGCACCCTGCACAGTCCCGCGCTCCTGATGCGCTCGGGCCTTGGTCCGGCGCAGGAACTGGCCGGGCACGGAATCTCACTGGTGCGCGACATGCCCGAGGTCGGCCAGAACCTTCACGAGCACATCAGTTTCGCCCAGAGCTTCGAGGTGGACGTTCCGACGTGGAACAACCTGTTCGGCAAGGTCTCGCTTGCGCGCGAGATGCTCAAATACGTGTTCGCGCGGCGCGGGCTGATGACGATGATCCCGGTCGAGGCCATGGCCTATCTGCGCACGAGGCCCGAGCTCGATTTCCCGGACGTCAAGCTCTCGCTTGGCCTGATGATGTTCGATGCTGCCAAAGGCGGGCCAAGCGACAAGCCGGGCATGGTGATTTTCCAGAACGTCGCCAAGCCGAAAAGCCGGGGCGAGATCAGGCTGCACAGCGCCGATCCCAACGACAAGCCGCTTATCGCACCGCAACTGGTCGGGCATCCTGACGATCTCGCCTCGATGATCGCCGGAGCGAGGATAGTGCGCCAGATATTTGCCCAGCCCGCGCTGGCGAAGCATGTCGTGCGCCAGGTCATGCCCGATCCCTTGCCGCAGAGCGACGAGGAACTGACCGAAGCGATCAAGGCCCGCTCGGGCATCGGTTTCCACCCGGTCGCGACCTGCCGCATGGGCGGCGACGAGGCCTCGGTGGTCGATCCGCGCCTCAAGGTGCGCGGCATCGAGGGTCTTCGCGTGATCGACGCCTCGATCATGCCGGTCATGCCCGCGGCCAATACCAACGCGCCGTCGATCATGGTCGGCGAAAAGGGTGCGGCAATGATCCTGGAGGACGCCAAGGTCCCGGCTTGAGGCTTGCAGATCCGTTCGTGTCGAGCGCAGTCGAGACACGAGAGGCCTTACAATAACGCCTCTCGACTTCGCTCGAGGCGAACGGGACAGGTTCGAACCTGGCTGTCGGGCGCTCAGGCCAGCCCAAGTTTGGCCAGTTCGCTCACCAGCCGCGCAGGCATGGCATCGCCGCCTTCACCTGCGCCGAGATCGGGCGGTGCGTCCTTCCCGTCGAGATAGCGCCAACCCTGATGGGCGCGGCGTGGCATCGCCTGGGTGCGAACCAGCGTGCCGTCCAAGTGAATCCACCAGCGTCCGTTATCCTGCTGCTCGAAACCGAGGATCGCATTGCGCGCAACGATGGCGTGCTCGTAAATCCAGTAAAGCGAGCCGCCTTCCAGTTCCTCAACCCGCTTGGGGCAATACCGCGTGTTGACCGACAGGCGCGGGCGGTTCTCGAACCAACTCTCGATGTCGGCATAGCTTTTCGCGCCGAACGCGATCTTGGTGAGGTGAAGCGGCATCGCTTCAAGATAGGCGATCTGTCGAGCCGCTCAACCCACCAGCCCGCTTGCCACCGCAAGGCCCAGAAAGGCGAAAAAGCCCATCGAGTCGGTTATCATTGTCACGAATACCGAACTTGCGACCGCCGGATCCTGATCGAGCCGGTCGAACATCACCGGCACCAGCACACCGGCGAGTCCTGCGGTGAAGACGTTGATGATCGTCGCGGCCGCGATCACCAGCCCGAGCATCGGCGAGAACACCACCGCCGTCGCCAAGCCGACCAGCGCCGCCACGGTCGCGCCATTGAGCATGGCGACGCGGATTTCGCGCCAGACGATTCGCCAGGTGTTGGTTTCGGTCAACTGGTTCATCGCGATGGCGCGCACCGAAACGGCCATGGTCTGCGTGCCTGCATTGCCGCCTATCGAGGCGACAATCGGCATCAGCACGGCCAGCGCGACAAGCTGCTCGATAGCGCCGCCGAACAGCGAGATGATAAAGCTCGCCAGCAGTGCCGTGCCGAGATTGGCGACGAGCCAGCGCACGCGCGCCGAATAGGCTTCGCCGATCGGCTCGTTGATGTCGCCTTCGCCCGCGCCGGACAGCAGCATGACGTCCTCGCCCGCCTCTTCCTGGATGACGTGGGCGACATCGTCGGCGGTGATCTGGCCGACCAGCCGGCCCGATTCGTCGACAACGGCGGCCGAGATCAGCGCATATTTCATGAAACGCAGCGCCGCCTCTTCCTGGTCCATGGTGACCGGGATCAGCGTCTGGTCGCGCTTCATCACGTCGGCGAGCTGGATATGGCGGGGTGCGCGCAACACCCATGACAGCGCACAGGTGCCGATCGGGTGATGGCGCGGATCGACGATGAACACTTCCCAGAATTCGGTCGGCAGGTCGCGGCTTTCGCGCAGGAAATCGATAAGATCGCCGACCGTCAGATGCTCGGGCACCGCGACGAATTCGCGGCTCATCAGACGCCCGGCGGACTCCTCGGGATAGGCCAGCGCGCTCTCGATCGCGGCGCGGTCCTCCGGGTCGAGTTCGGCCAGGATCGCCTGCTGGTCCTCGGCATCGAGGTCCTCGATCATGGCGACGGCGTCGTCGGTCTCGAGCTGCTCGGCGATGTCGGCGACGATGTCGGGCGGCAGTTCCTCGACCAGCAACTCGCGTACGTAGTCGTTGAGCTCGGCGATGACCTCGACGCTCATCAGGTCGCGGATCGCGCCCGCCAGCTTGAGCCGCTCGTCCTCGTCGGTCAGCTCGAACAGGTCGGCTATGTCGGCGGGATGCAGCGGTTCGACCAGCTCGTAGACCGCGTCGTGGTCCTCGTCGCGCAGCGCGTCGCGCACCTTGCGGACATATTCGGACCGCAAACGGTTATCCTCGTCGTGAATGTCGTTTTCGCCCGCGGCGTCCTCGGCGGCGGCGGTGGTCTCTTCCGCCAAATCCTGATCGAGTTGCTCGGGCGTCATAGGCCGCAGGGTCTAGGCCGCTAGGATTGAAAAGCAACCGCCGAAACCGGCACCGCGTGACAAGGCCGCGCGATGCCGTATAGGGGGCCGCGAAAAAGGAGATCACGATGGCCGAAGAACTGCTGACCCTCACTCTCGACACCGGCGAAAGCACCGGCGATGTCGTCATTCGCCTGCGCCCCGACCTTGCGCCGGGCCACGTCGCGCGGATCAAGGAACTGGTCGGCGAGGGCTTTTACGACGGGATCACCTTTCACCGCGTGATCGACGGCTTCATGGCGCAAGGCGGCTGCCCCAGCGGGACCGGCATGGGCGGATCTGACAAGCCCGACCTTGTGGCCGAATTCAACGAGGAACCGCATCTGCGGGGCGTTTGCTCGATGGCGCGCACCAGCCGTCCCGATACGGCCAACAGCCAGTTCTTCATCTGCCTCGACGACGCGACCTTCCTCGACGGGCAATATACCGTCTGGGGCGTGGTCGAGAGCGGCATGGAGAACGTCGACGCGCTGCCCAAGGGCGAACCGCCCCGCAATCCGGGAAAGATCGTGAAAGCGACGGTGAGCGAGGGGTAATAACCTCGTCAGGGCTGGGTAGAGCTAAAGCCCCGCCTCGATCAGCCAGTCGCGGAACAGTTTGACGGGCCGCGTTTCAAGATCCTTCTGACGGCACACGAACCAGTAGCTGTAGGGGCTCTCCACCTCGATATCGAACAGCCGCGACAGCCGCTTGTCGCCCGAGCGGCGAAAGTGGTCGTCGTGCATGATCGCGATGCCGAGGCCCTGCGCCGCCGCTTCGAGCATGAGCTGGCCGGAATCGAAATGATCGATGGCGGCAGGCTGCAGCCGGGGCAGCCCGATAGCCTCGCGCCAGGCCTCGAAGCTGTCGGGCGTGTCGTTGTGGATAAGGAAGGTCTGTTTTTCCAGGCGCTTGGCATTGGGTACGTTGCCCAGCGTATCCAGCATGTCGGTCGCGACAATGGCATAGACCTTGTTGTGATCCAGCCGCACCGAATAGAGTACGGGATCCGGTTCCTTCAGAAGCATGATCGCGGCATCGAGCGAATCGCCGAGCCGCGATTCGTGAAGCTGGTTGGAATCGATATCGATATGCAGGCGCGGATGCCGCTTGCGCAGTTCGGCAAGCCGCGGGAACAGCCGCTGGCCGCCGAACAGCGAAGGCACGCCGAGATGCAGGCGCAGCACCCCTCCGTCATCGACCTGCAATTCGATCGCAAGCGCCAGTTCGTCGAGCCTGGGTGCGACCGCGTCGTAGAACAGGCGGCCTTCTTCGGTCAGCTTCATCGTCTGGTGCTGGCGCGTGAACAGGCGTTTGCCGACGAAATCTTCAAGCGTCGTTACGCGTCGCGACAGTGCCGAGGGCGACAGCGCCAGTTCGCTCGCCGCCGCCTTGGCCGAGCCGAGGCGGACGACGCGCACGAATGCTTCCAGCGCGCGCAAGGGGGGAAGGCGACGAATAGGCAAGGCCGGATTATATCCTGTGGTCCCGGATTGCGCCAGCACAGCTTTGCGGGGAGCGAATCATTCGTCCTCCCCATCGGTTGCGGCGGGCGGATGCAGGCGCAGGCGCGTGACTTGGCGCTCGGTTCCCTCGATCACCTCGATCTTCCAGCCGCTCTCATGGTCCAGGATCGTGCCGGTCTGCGGAATCTGTTCGGCCAGCACGCAGGCAAGGCCTCCCAGCGTATCCACCGCTTCCTCGACCTCGCCGAGCCGCGGATCGACCTGTTCGGCAAGGTCTTCGAGTTCGACCCGCGCATCGGCTTCCCACAGGCCGTCGCCAAGCGGCACCAGCAGTTCGGGCGCGGCATCGTCGTGCTCGTCCTCGATGTCGCCGACGATCTCCTCGACCAGATCCTCGATGGTGATGAGCCCGTCGGTCCCCGAATATTCGTCGATGACGATGGCGAGGTGGACGCGCTTGGCGCGCATGTCGGCCAGCACGTCGAGCGCGCCGCGCGATTGCGGCACGAACAGAGGCTGGCGCAGCAGCAGCGTCCAGTGCCCCTCGGGCCGCTCGCCGCGCGCCAGAAAGGGAAACACGTCCTTGATGTGGATCATGCCCTTGATCTCGTCGAGCGAACCGTCGTGGACCGGCATGCGGCTGTGGCCATGTTCGGCGAAAGCGGCGATCACCTCTTCCCATGTGGCCGAGGCGGGAAGGGCCACGATCTCGCCGCGCGGCACGGCCACGTCGTCGGCATCGTTCTCGCTGAAATGCAGCATGTTCCGCAGCATCTGGCGTTCGAGCAGCGAGAGATCGCCGTCGGCGTCTTCCGAGGCGCCGCCCTCGTCCTCGTGCTCGTCGATGACTTCCTCGATCTGCGCACGCAGCGACTGATCGACATCCGCGACGAACATCCTGCGGATCACTCGCCACAGCGAGCCGCTACTTTCCGGCTCTCCCGCGGCGGTATCGCCCAATCGGCCATTGTCGGCCATGATCTGTCACTTGCCCCTAAAGATGGTCCTGATCGCCATATGGGTCTGCAATACCCATGATCGCAAGAGCCTTCCTTTCCATTTCCTCCATTTCGACGGCTGCCGCATCGCCGGTCTCGTGATCGTAACCGGCGAGGTGCAGCAAGCCGTGGATCAGGAGGTGCGCGGCATGGTCGGCTAGCGCCACGCCCTT
Source organism: Novosphingobium sp. (assembly GCA_020446595.1). Taxonomy (GTDB): domain Bacteria; phylum Pseudomonadota; class Alphaproteobacteria; order Sphingomonadales; family Sphingomonadaceae; genus Novosphingobium. The sequence continues at coordinate 9,694 of JAGREJ010000057.1, forward strand.
TTCCTCGGCTTCGCGCGCGCAGGTTTCGAAAGCGAGGGCGATATCGCCGATCATTTCCGGGGGGCCATCGGGCTTGAGTGCGAGCAGTTCGGCGCGCTCAAGCATCGGGAACGAAAGGACATTGGTGGGCTTGTCCTTGCCGCGCCATTCGCGGTTGAGCGCATGGACTTCGGCATCGCTGGTGAACAGCAGGCTCGCCGAAAGGCGCGGGTTGGCGAGTTCGGGGGCGACTTGGGAAGCGGCGCTCGCGGCACTGGCGGCCAGTTCATCCCAATCGCCTGTGGCCCAGTCTTCAATTTCAGTGTCGAGTTCCAAAACCCAATTCCCGTTCGGTTCGAGCGAAGTCGAGAACCATTGGCATTATCGTGTCTCGACACGCTCGACACGAACGGATGAACTTAGGCGCCCGGCCCCTCATAAGCATCGACGATCCGCCCGACGATGGGATGGCGCACCACGTCCTCGGCGGTGAAGCGGATCATTGATATCCCGTCCACGCCTTCCAGCCTGCGCACCGCGTCCGCCAGTCCGCTCTGGGAATCGCCGCCGGGGATGTCGACCTGCTTCGGGTCGCCGCAGATCACCATGCGGCTGTTCTGCCCGAAGCGGGTGAGGAACATCTTCATCTGCGCGGGCGTGGTGTTCTGCGCCTCGTCGAGGATCACGAAGGCATCGGCCAGCGTACGTCCGCGCATGAAGGCGATTGGTGCGATCTCGATTTCGCCCGAGGCGATCCGCCGCTCGACCTGTTCGGGCGGCATGCAATCGTAGAGCGCGTCGTAGATGGGCCTGAGGTAGGGATCGACCTTTTCCTTCATGTCGCCGGGGAGAAAACCGAGCCGCTCGCCCGCCTCGACCGCCGGACGCGAGAGGATCAGGCGCTGCACCGATCCGGTCATCAGCTGGCTGACTGCCTGAGCCACGGCGAGATAGGTCTTGCCTGTGCCAGCCGGGCCGAGCGCAAAGATGATGTCGTTCTTCAGCAGCGCGCGCATATAGTCGATCTGCATCGCCGAGCGCGGCACGATGGTCTTCTTGCGGGTGCGGATCATCACCGGCGGGCCATCGCTCTCGCCCGTGATGATGCCTTCCAGCGTCGGTTCGGCGGACATCGTAATCAGCGCCTCGACCGCGCCGGAATCGAGATCGTGGCCCTG
>JAGREJ010000057.1:10974-12560 GCA_020446595.1 Novosphingobium sp.
CGGTTTTCGATGTGCACGAGGTTGGCGTCGAACTGCCCGAACAGGGTGCCGAGCACGGTCGGTTCGTCGAATTCGATTTCCGTTCGCGCGCGGCGCTGCTGGTCGCGCCGGGCGGCGGGTTGGGCTTGTGCCGGACGTTCGGCACGGGAAGGCTTGCGACTCATTCGGTCCTTTCAGCGTTATAGCGTGAATCTGCGCCCGACCTGCCTCTTGTGCAACTGCCGCGTGCAGGACAGACTGCAGCTTTCCACCAACCAATGGAAATTGCATCATGAATGTGACGTTTCCGCGACTGGCAGGAGCGCTCGCCACGGTCTCGCTGGCAGGGTGCAGCGCCGCAAATGCGCCGCAGACAGCGAGCGAGGCCCCGGTTGAACAGGCCGTGTCGCCCGCCCCCGCAGGTGCCGAGGAGGACATTCGCCACTTCCTGCTCCAGGAATATGCCGACGCGGGCGCGCTGCAATATGCGCTGGCGTGGCACGATCTCGATGGCGACGGCGCCAATGAGGCAATTGTCCATGTGCTTTCGCCTTATGTGTGCGGAACCGGCGGTTGCAACACGCTGGTTCTTACGCGGGCCGGGCCGATGTGGCGCAAGCTCGGCGACATCAGCGTTTCGCGCACGCCGATCATGGCGATGGACACTTCCACCAACGGCATGAAGGATATCACCGTGGCAATCGGCGGTGGCGGCGGGCTTTCGGGCAATGCCCTGCTCAAGTTCGATGGCGAGGCCTATCCTGGCAATCCCACGGTTCCACCCGCAGAATTGACCGATGCCAAGGGCACCGAGCTTATCGCCGAGGAACCCGAATTCGTGAAGCTGGAGCCCGAGGCTCCGTCAGGCGGCTGATACCGGTTCGAGCAGTCGCGCGCCTACCGAATTCGGGCCGGCTTCGGCCAGTTCGACCTTAACCATGTCGCCAATCGCCGCATCGCCGGTGAAATGCACCGATTGCAGCCAGGGCGACTTGCCGAGCATCTGACCGGGATGGCGGCCCTCGCGCTCGACCAGCACCTGGCAGGTCTTGCCCAGACTCGCCCGATTGAAAGCCAGCTGATCGTGGTTGAGCGCCTGCTGAAGCCGCGCCAGCCGCTCGTCCATCACTTCGGGCGCGATTTGCCGTTCCATTTCGGCGGCGGGCGTGCCGGGGCGGGCCGAATACTTGAAGCTGAAACACTGCGCGTAGCCCACCGCATCGACGAGGTTCAGCGTCTCCTCGAATTCGGCGTCGGATTCGCCGGGAAAGCCGACGATGAAATCGCCCGACAGAGCGATATCGGGTCGCACCTCGCGCACGCGTTCGAGGATGCGCAGATAGCTCTCCGCCGTGTGGCTGCGGTTCATCGCCTTGAGCACCCGGTCGCTGCCCGATTGCACCGGCAGGTGCAGGAACGGCATCAGCTTGTCGATCTCGCCATGCGCCGCGATCAGGCCGTCTGTCATGTCTGCCGGGTGGCTGGTCGTGTAGCGGATACGGGCGAGGTCGGGCATCGCGGCCAGCTCGCGAATCAGCCCGTCAAGGCCGATCCCGCGACCCCTGTCATCCTCGCCATGCCACGCATTGACGTTCTGGCCGAGCAGG
>JAGREJ010000385.1 GCA_020446595.1 Novosphingobium sp.
TCGAGATCAACGAGGCTTTCGCCTGCGTCACCATGTTCGCGATGCGCGATCTCGGGCTCGATTTCGGCAAGGTCAATGTCCACGGCGGTGCCACCGCGCTGGGTCATCCGATCGGCTGTTCTGGTGCGCGAATCCTCGTAACGCTGATCGGCGCGCTTCAGGCCAAGGGCAAGTCGAAGGGCGTTGCGGCGCTGTGCATCGGGGGCGGCGAAGGAGTCGCGACGGCTCTCGAACTGGTGTGACACAGGTCGTCACCAGGTAAGCGGAATCGCGTTTTTCGCTCCTGTCTGCTATGGTTAATCCGACAGAGATCAGGAGTGAGAACCATGAAAGAGCTGATTGCCGTGGCCGCCCTGGCCACGCTGTGCGCCTGCGGGCAGGCCGACGAAGCCCAACCTGCGCCCGGAGTAGCCGAAGTCGCAGCGGCGGACGTCCCTGATGGCGGGCCGGTCGAGGGAAGCTACACCGTGACCAATGCGGACGGTTCGACAACCTCCTGGACCAACAACGGAGATGGGACCTACAGTGCAACCCTGGGCGACGGCACCGAAGGCTCCGGAACGTTTGCCATGGCGGGCCGCGAATATTGCTACGATCCGGTAGGCGACGGCGAAGGGCTTGAGGAAGTGTGCCTCGCCTTCTCCGATGCCGCCGAGGACGGAAGCTGGACTTCGACGCGACCCGACGGGTCGACAGCTACTGTCAAGCGCGACGCACCGGCGCAGGAAAGCACCGACACAGCAACCGAGTAATCCCGTCCCAGTGGGGCGGGTTCAGTCGGTCCACTCGATTGACCGGGCACAAAAGGGATGCTTGCGCGGCGGCCGTCTGGTCATCGGGCAGCCAGCTCATGAACTTCATGGATTGTCGGCGAATTCGCGGTAGCGTTCGACCTTGCGCGGTGATAACTTTTTCGCTGTCTATCTGGAGGGTAAAACACCATGCGCACGACCGTTTCAATCGCCGCCCTGGCACTGATTGCTTCCACCACTGCCTGCAGCAAGCCCGAGCCTGCGCCTGAAGCCGAGGCAACGCCCGCCGCCGATGCGGCCGCGGCGACCGCCGCAGCGGGCACTCGCACTACTCCCCCTGCGGCAGGCACCTACGATGTCACGGACAAGGACAGCAAGGCCATGGGTTCCGTCGAAATCCGCGCCGATGGCGGCTACACGCGAACGCCGACCGAGGGCCTTGCCGAGTCCGGCATCGTCAAGATGGTCGATGGCAAGACCTGCTTCGATCCGTCCGGGGACGCAGGCCCAACCTGCTATACCGACAGCCTTCCTGCCGCCGATGGCTCGTTCACGGCAACGATGGATGACGGCACGGTCCTGACGGTCAAGCCCCAGTCGATGTAATCAGGTTTGCAGGGGGTCAGGGCTCGCCCGGCCCCCACAACCGGTCCTCGCGGACGAAGCCCTTGTGGCCATCCGCATCGAACTCGCACCAGCCCGCCGCGCAGTCGCCCAGCCTGCCGGTGACGCCCGGTTCGACCTGCCAGCGCAGAGCCGCGCCTTCCCGGCCTTCGGCGCGTATTTCTGCATTGCCGTTGCCGACGACGATCGCCGCACGGTCCAGCGACAGGAACCGGCCTAGCATCCAGCCCTTGGTCCCGTCCGGATCCTCGACCAGTCGCCAGCCCTCCTGACGCCGCACTACCTTTAGCGGCAGGCCCTTGCGTTTGTAGACCCAGTCGATCCTGTATGTCTCGGCAGGGCCAACGCGCATATTGACTTCGGTCACGCGGATCGAGGCCCAGTAAGGCACCTCACCGTCCTGCGCCGCGGCAGGCGAGCCAAGGGCAAGCAGCAGGGCGAACGACAAAGCCGAAACGAAGCGAACCATGCAGCCATGCATAGCGCGCAGTATTTCCCGCTCCAAGCCCTGTGGACAAGCCATCGCCTGCTTGACCGGCATAGTCGCCGCGCCTAGCCGACGGAGCATGTCAGTCGTCACCGGAGAAGACGCCGCGCCGCGCGTCGTCGGCAAGCCCCGCGTTGTGGTCACACGAAGGCTGTTGCCGGGTAACCATACACGCATGGGAGAGCTGTTCGACGTGGTGTTGAACGAAGACGATCGCCCGCTGAGCCGCGACGAACTTGTCGCGGCCATGCAGGACTGCGATGTGCTTGTGCCCACGGTGACCGACCGGATCGATGCAGAGATCATCGCCGCGGCGGGCGAAAGGCTCGGCCTGATCGCCAATTTCGGCGCGGGCTACGAACATATCGACATGACCGCCGCCCGTGCGTGCGGCATCATGGTGACGAACACGCCGGGCGTGTTCACCGAAGATACCGCCGATCTCACCATGGCGCTCATCATCCTTGCGACGCGGCGGTTCGGAGCGGCGGCGCGCCTGCTCCACGATGGGCAGTGGCAAGGCTGGGGACCATCGACCATGCTCGGCCATTCGCTGGGCGGCAAGATGCTCGGCATTGTCGGCATGGGGCGGATCGGGCAGGCGGTCGCACGCCGCGCGGTCGCCTTCAGTCTGGGCGTGGCCTATCATAACCGCAACCCGATGCCCGCCGTTCTGGAACGCCAGCTTGGCGCACGCTACGAGCCCGACCTCGACCGGCTGATCGCCGAGGCCGACATTCTCTCGCTGCACTGTCCGGCAACGCCCGAAACCGAAAACCTGCTCGACGAGCGCCGCCTCGCCTCGATGAAGCCGGAAGCCTATGTGGTGAACACGGCGCGCGGTTCCCTGATCGACGAGGACGCACTGGTCCGCGCGCTGGAGGAAGGACGTCTGGGTGGGGCGGGTCTGGATGTCTATCACGACGAACCGAAGGTTCATCCGCGCCTGCTCAGCCTGCCCAATGTCATCACCCTGCCCCATCTGGGATCGGCCACTTTCGAGGGGCGCGAGGAAGCGGGAAACCGCATCGTCGCCAATATCAAGGCCTGGGCCGATGGGCATCGGCCACCCGATCAGGTTCTCGAAGGCATCTCCTAGCCGGAGCTTGAAATCTTTGCGGCCTGCGGCATAAACCATCAACAGAGGAAATGCTCCTAGCGGAGCAGCAATTGGGGGGAAGCCGATGTTGAAGGGCCTGCGCGCGCCTGCTGTTGTGTCTGCCGTGGTCACCGCGATCACGCCTGTCGCGGCCTTGGCGCAGGAGGGCAGCATCGATGTTGCCGATACCGGCGATACCTCCTGGATCCTGATCTCATCAGCCCTCGTCCTGATGATGACCATGCCGGGCCTCTCGCTGTTCTACGGCGGACTGGTCCGCGCCAAGAACTTCCTTTCGGTGATGCTCCAGTGCGGGGCCATTGCCGCCATCTGTTCGGTGCTGTGGATCGCGGTCGGCTACACGCTTGCGTTCGGCAACGTCACCGGAGGCATTCTGGGTGGCGGAAATGCCCTGATGCTGCGCGATCTCGGCAATGTCCGTGACGGTCTGGCGATCCCGGAAAGCAGTTTCTCGCTGTTCCAGATGACCTTTGCGGCGATCACCCCCGCGCTGATGGTCGGCGCCTGGGTGGACCGGGCGCGGTTCGGCTGGGTCGTGGGCTTCTGCGCGCTTTGGGGCCTGATCGTTTACGCACCGGTCGCCCACTGGGTCTGGGGCGGCGGATGGCTTTCGAGCCGCTTCGGCACGATGGATTTCGCGGGCGGCATTGTCGTCCATACCACGGCGGGCGTCTCCGCGCTGGTGGCGGCCATGCTGCTGGGCAGGCGCGACGGTTTTCCGAAGTCCATCATGCTGCCGCACAGCCCCTCTCTCACCATGGTCGGCGCGGCATTGCTGTGGGTCGGCTGGTTCGGTTTCAACGGCGGCTCTGCACTGGCGGCAAACGACGATGCGGCCGCCGCGATCATCAACACCCATATGGCCGCCTCGGTCGCGGCACTGGTCTGGCTGCTGATCGAGCGTATCAAGCTCGGCAAGCCAACCAGCGTGGGCTTTGCGACCGGCGCGATTGCCGGCCTCGCAACCGTGACTCCGGCGGCGGGCTATATCTCGCCGGGCGGCGCACTGGTGTTCGGCGCTGCTGCTGCGGTGATCTGCTATTTCGCGATTCAGCTGGTGAAGCAGAAGCTCACCATCGACGATTCGCTGGATGTCTTCGCGGTCCACGGCGTTGGCGGGATTACCGGATCGCTGCTGCTGGCAGTGTTCATTTCGCCTTCGCTCGGCGGTGTGGGCTAT
>JAGREJ010000058.1:0-2278 GCA_020446595.1 Novosphingobium sp.
TCGTGCGGCAGGCGCGGCGGCAGGTTGTCCTTCATCCACTCGCGCGCGCGCAGGCGGAAGGCGCGAACTTCCTCGGTGTCCTGCGCCTCGGTGGTCTTGACGACGATCTCTGCGGTCGGATTGTTCTGCATGTCGTCTCTCCTCAGACGCCTGCGAGCTGGCAAAGCCGCTCGTGGTGGGCGGCAGGGCTGCCCCAAAGCTGTTCGTTCGATACCGCGCGGCGCAGGTACAGGTGGATGTCGTGCTCCCACGTCAGGCCGATGCCGCCATGCATTTGCAGGCAATCGCGGATGATTTCGGTCGCCATGCGCCCGCAGTGGCTCTTGGCGACGCTGACCGCGATGGCCGCATCGGGATCGCCGTTCTGCACCGCCTTGGCGGCATAGGCTGCCGCTGCCTTGGCGCCCTCTAGGTGGCCGCAATGGCGCGCCAGACGGTGCTTGAGGCCCTGATAGGAGCCGATCTGGCGACCGAAGGCGTAGCGGTCGTTGACCCATTCGAGGGTGAATTCGAACGTGCGGTCGGTGACGCCGACAGTCTCGGCGCATTGCAGGGCCCAGACGGTCTGAAGCTGCTTTTCGAGAGCGTCCGCCGCCTTGCCCGCTTCGCCGAGCAGGGCGTCGGCTTCGGCCTTCACGCCATCGAACTTCACGACATGGAGGCGGCGCCCCAGATCGAGCGCGTCCATCGCTTCGATGGAGACGCCCGCGCTGTCAGCGGGAATGACGAATTGTGAAATGCCGTCACCGTCGCTGGCCGTCACCAGCAACAGGTCGGCGTCAGCGGCGTCCTGCACGAAAGCGGCCGATCCGCTGATCTCGAAGCCGTTGCCGCTTGCTTTCGCAGTGATCGCGCCAGCTTCCATTCCAGCCATCGGTCCGCGGCCCGACAGGCACCAGGCGGCCAGCGTCTCGCCCGCGGCGAGGCCCGGCAGATGCGCCTCTCGCTGCTCGGGCGAGCCGGACAGGGCGATCGCCTGGGCGACCGCGCAGGTGGACAGGAACGGGCCGGAAAAGACCACGCGGCCCAGTTCCTCGGCGACCACGGCCGCATCGGCGACGCCGCCCGCGCTTTCGGCGATCCCGCCGTTCTCCTCGGGAACGAACAGCGCGATCCAGCCCAGTTCCGCGCCTTCCTTCCAGACCTCGCGGTCGAATCCTTCCCCGGCATTGACCTGCTTGCGCAGCGCGCCGATCGGCGAGCGGTCCTCCAGGAAGCGACGCGTCATGTCCTGAAGCATCGTCTGGTCTTCGTTCAGCTCAATATCCATCCTGGCATCCTTCGTTTGCGAGGCCGCTAAAGCATATCGGTCCAGCCAAGCAAAGAGCCAATTGAAATGGTTCTATCGTAAATCCGATGCATCCTGCATGCGCTCACTTGGCGTTCATCGCGCGGCTGTCTATAGGCACGATCATGTCTGGATACCTCACCGCGAAAACCGCCATGGCCGCCGTTGCGGCCACTGCACTCCTGTTGACTGGCGGCTGCGCCTCACGAGGCGGCAAGAACAAGGACACGGCCTACGTCGCGCGCGACGTCAACACGCTCTATCTCGTTGCGAAAGAGCGGCTCGATCGCGGGCAGGCGCGTCAGGCAGCGGCGCTGTTCGACGAGGTGGAGCGCCAGCACCCCTATTCGCCCTGGGCGCGCCGCGCCCAGTTGATGAGCGCCTTCAGCTATTATGTCGCGCGCGATTACACCAAGACCATCGCCTCGGCGCAGCGGTTCCTTTCGATCCATCCGGGCAACAAGGACGCGCCCTACGCCTATTACCTGATCGCGCTCAGCTATTACGAGCAGATCAGCGATGTCAGCCGCGACCAGAAAGTGACCGAGCAGGCGCGGCAGGCACTCACCGATGTCGAGCGGCGCTTTCCCAACACCAAGTATTCGCGCGATGCGCGGCTCAAGCTCGATCTCGTGAACGATCACCTTGCGGGCAAGGAAATGAACATCGGTCGCTATTACCAGCGCGCCGGCATGTGGCTGGCCGCGACCATGCGGTTCCGCAATGTCGTCGACAAGTACGAGACGACGAGCCATTCGCCCGAGGCGCTTTACCGCCTCGTCGAGAGCTATCTTGCGCTTGGCGTGCAGGAAGAGGCGCTCAAGGCGGCGGCCGTGCTTGGTCGCAACTATCCCGGCAGCAAGTGGTATGACCGCGCCTATGAACTGATGGGCAAGCATGCGCCGGGCGTCAGCGCGACCTGATTCCGGGGCGAAACTGCGCGTTGTGCGCGTGACGTAGGCAAGAGGCTGGTTTAGGGTTTGCAGCGAC
>JAGREJ010000058.1:2432-9659 GCA_020446595.1 Novosphingobium sp.
GGGGAAGAACGCGCGAGTGTAACCGCGACGTTCGAATTCGGGCGACTGCCGAAAAGTGTGACAGAACTGCTCGATGATGCGGGAATCGAGGTGGAGCAGGGCGAGCCCGTGATCCTGCGGCGGCAATTGCGCGTCTCGGGCGAGGGGCTGGGCAGCAAGGCCACGGTCAACGATCAGCCGGTTTCGGTCACCCTGCTGCGCGATCTGGCGGGCGCGCTGGTCGAGGTGCACGGCCAGCACGACGATCGCGGGCTGGTCAATCCGTCGGGTCACCGCATGTTGCTGGATCGCTTCGCCAATGCCGATCTGGCCGGGGTGAGCGCGGCGTGGCGGACCTCGCAGGCGGCACGAGAGGCGCTGGACGTGGCGCGCGAACGAGTGGCGGCAGCGCGGGAGGATCGCGATCTCGTGCTGGCGCACCTTGAGGAGCTGACCGCGCTGGCGCCTCAGGATGACGAGGAACAGGGCCTCGCTCTGGCGCGCGCCGACATGCAGAAAGGCGAGCGGCTCTCGGGCGATCTGGAGGAATTGCGCCACTTGTGGGGCGGTTCCGATTCGGCGCTGGCCAGCCTGCGCAGTGCTGCGCGTCGGCTCGACCGCATCGCATCGGAACACCCCTTGTTGGCAGAGGCGCTTGCCGCGCTCGACCGCGCCGTGATCGAGGCCAGCGAGGCCGAGGATCGCATTGAAAAGGCGGCAGAAGCCCTGACCCACGATCCCATGGAACTGGACCGGATCGAAACCCGGCTGTTCGACCTGCGGGCTGTTGCGCGCAAGCACCGCTGCGAGGTGGCGGACCTGCCCGAAATGGCGCGGAGCCTGCGCGCCAGACTCGATGCTATCGAGGGCGGCGAGGAGGAACTGGCCGGTCTGGAGGCCGCCGCGACCGATGCTCAAGAGCGTTACATCGGCCTTGCAACGGCATTGCAAAAGGCTCGCGTGGCCGCGGCAGGCCGACTGGACAAGGCTGTCGCCGCCGAACTCGATCCGCTCAAGCTGGGCGATGCCCGGTTCCGCACCGCCATCGCCGATTTGCCGCCGGAGCGTTGGGGGCCGCATGGCATGGATTCGGTCGAGTTCCTCATCGCCACCAATCCCGGTGCGGACTTCGCCCCGCTCGCCAAGATCGCCAGCGGCGGCGAACTGTCGCGCTTCATTCTCGCGCTGAAGGTCGCGCTGGCCGAACAGGGCGGCGCGGCTAGCCTCATTTTCGACGAAATCGACCGGGGCGTGGGCGGGGCGGTCGCCTCGGCCATCGGAGAACGGCTGTCGCGGCTCGCCGATGGTGGGCAGGTTCTGGTGGTGACGCACAGCCCGCAGGTCGCGGCGCGCGGGGCCTCGCATTACATGATAGCCAAGACCAGCGAAGGGCTGGTCACGCGCACTTCGGTGAGCCTGCTGGACGATGCCGAACGCAGGCAGGAAATCGCGCGGATGCTCTCCGGCGCGGAAGTGACCGACGAGGCGAGGGCACAGGCGGATCGCCTGCTGGAGGGCGTGTGATGCGCGGATCATGGGCGCTGGGCGCTGCGGACTTCTCGCTCGGCACGATCCTGATGGTGGCGCTGATCGCGACCCTTGGCGCGCTGGCTATCCACTGGCTGCGCTCAGGCCCTCGCAGGTCGGTGGAAGACATGATGCGGATCGATCCGCACGCCGCCGCGCCTGCCGCCGCTGCCGATCCCTCCCGGCCAGACTGGTCGCAGCGCGAGCCGGTGAGCTACGAGGAGGCGCATCTTTCCGCGATGATGCGCGACTATGCCGCGCGTGCGGGTATTCCCGAGCGCGTTCTGCCCAAAGCGGACCTACCCGATGGCGCAGACGGCAACTTCGTGTTCCGCGACAAGTTCGGCTATGTCTACGCGACATGGGAGGGCGGACGGCAAACGCAGGAATATACCAGCGCCGTCGCCGATCAGCTTCTCTTCGCCGTATTTCGCGACCGCGCCTGGATGCACGCCTACACGCAGAGCATGGGGGACGGCCTCGCGGAGCCAGACCGCACGCGGCAGGTGGAGGCCGAGCAGGAACGTCTGCTCTCCCTGATCGATCCGCGATGGGGCGCACAGTTGCGGGCGGAGCGGGAAAGGGAGGCGTGATGACAATCTTTCGTCGCGACCGTTCCAAAGCCCCCTCCTCTTCAGAGGAGGGGGTTGGGGGTGGTGCCTCTCGAACGACAATGCTCTCGCGGGCAGCGGCGATGCGTGCCAACCCGACCGAACCGGAGCGGCGGCTCTGGAACGCGTTGCGCGGTTCGAGGCTTGGTGGACACAAATTCCGGCGTCAGGCGACCGTTGGATACCGGATCGTCGACTTCTTTTGTCCGGCAAAAGGTCTCATTGTCGAGGTCGATGGAGATACTCATGATCGTTCCAGCGATTTGGTCAACGACGCCACTGTCGAGCGCAAGACCGGATTTCACACGGTTCGATTTACGAATGAAGAAGTTACTGGAAATCTCGAAGGCGTGCTGACGGTTTTGACTGACACTCTTGGGAAGTTGCCGGACCGTTGGGATTCAGCGCGCTTGAACCACCCCCCGACCCCCTCCTTTGAAAAGGAGGGGGAGTAGTGGCGGAGCTCACCGAGGCAGAGGCCGCCAACGAACTGATGCGGCTGGCGCGCGAGATCGCTCGCCACGATGCGCTCTACCACGCCGAGGACGCGCCGGAGATCACCGATCAGGAATACGACGCGCTGGTGCGCCGCAATGCCGAGCTGGAAGCCGCGTTCCCGCACCTGATCCGCGCCGATTCGCCGAGCCGCAAGGTCGGTCACGAGATCGCCGCCTCGCCCTTGTCCAAGGTGACGCACGAACTGCGGATGATGAGCCTCGATAATGCCTTTTCCGACGAGGAACTGGCCGAATTCGTCGCTCGGGTACGGCGCTTCCTGTCGCTGGCCGAGGACGAGCCGGTCGCCTTCACCGCCGAGGACAAGATCGACGGCCTGTCGTGCTCCTTGCGCTACGAAAACGGGGTGCTGGTCCGCGCGGCGACACGCGGCGACGGGCAGGTCGGCGAGGACGTGACCGCCAATGTCGCGCATGTCGCCGGGATTCCTGCCAGGCTCCGTTCGTCTCGAGCGCAGTCGAGAGATGAAAACGGAGCGCAGCACCAGCGTGTCTCGACAGGGCTCGACACGAGCGGGGTAGATGACTGGGACGGCCCAAGCCTCTTCGAAATTCGCGGCGAGGTCTACATGGACAAGGCCGATTTCGCCGGCCTCAACGAGCGGCTGATGAAGGAGGCTCGGGCTTCAGCCGAAGCCAAGGGCTCAGAATTCGATCCCGACAAGGTCCGCCAGTTCGCCAATCCGCGCAATGCCGCCGCCGGATCGCTGCGCCAGAAGGACGCCAGCGTCACTGCGAGCCGTCCGCTGCGATTCCTCGCGCACGGCTGGGGCGCGGCGAGCGAAGTGCCTCACAATACGCAGTTTGGCATGATGCAGCAGATCCTAGACTGGGGGGTGCCCGTCTCGCCTGCGCTGGTGCGCTGCTTCGACCTTGCCGAGATGCTTGAGCATTATCGCGCACTTGCCGAAATGCGCGCAGGGCTGGGCTACGAAATCGACGGGGTGGTCTACAAGGTTGACCGGCTCGACTGGCAGCAGCGGCTCGGCTTCGTCGCCAAGGCGCCGCGCTGGGCGATTGCGCGCAAGTTCCCCGCCGAGCGCGCCGAGACCACGCTCGAAGCCATCGACATCCAGGTTGGCCGCACCGGCAAGCTGACGCCGGTGGGCAGGCTCGCGCCGGTGCTGGTCGGCGGCGTCACCGTCACCAACGTCACCCTTCACAACCGCGACGAGATCGTGCGGCTCGGCGTGCGGCCCGGCGACCGGGTGGTGATCCAGCGCGCCGGCGACGTGATCCCGCAGGTTGTGGACAACCTGACGCGGGAAATAGAGCGCGAGCCCTATCTGTTCCCGGATCACTGCCCCGAATGTGATTCCGAGGCGGTGGCCGAGGAGGGCGAGGTCGATGTTCGCTGCACCGGCGGGCTGATCTGCCCGGCGCAAAGAACCGAGCGGTTGCAGCACTTTGTCAGCCGGGGTGCACTCGATATCGAGGGGCTGGGCGAAAAGACGATTGCCGATTTCTTTGCGCGCGGCTGGCTGGAAAGCCCTGCCGACATTTTCCGCCTCAAGGACCGACGCGAGGAGATTCTCGCGCTCGAAGGCTGGCAGGACAGGTCTGTGGACAACCTGTTGAAGGCAATCGAAGTCAAACGCGAACCCGATGCCGCGCGGCTGCTGTTCGGGCTCGGTATCCGGCATGTCGGCGCGGTCACCGCGCGCGACCTGATGCGGCAGTTTGTCACAATGCCGGTGCTTGAAGCCTTTGCGATGCTTGCCAATTCAGAACGCCTGCCGTTCGCTTCGAGCGAAGTCGAGAAGCGGATGCGTGATCGTGTCTCGACTTCGCTCGACACGAACGGGAACCTGGCGGAACAGACGCAAGCCGAACTGATCTCAATCGACGGAATCGGCCCTGCCGTGGTCGAGGCGCTCGGCGACTTCTTCCACGAGGAGCACAACCGGCAGGTGTGGGACGATCTGCTCTCGCAAGTTTCGCCGCCGCCCTATGTGGTCGAAACCCGCGACAGCGCGGTCGCGGGCAAGACCGTGGTGTTCACCGGCAAGCTCGAAACCATGAGCCGCGATGAAGCCAAGGCGCAGGCCGAGCGGCTCGGCGCCAAGGCGGCAGGCTCGGTTTCAGCCAAGACCGATCTTGTCGTTGCCGGGCCGGGCGCGGGTTCCAAGTTGAAGAAAGCCGCCGAGCTTGGCATCGATGTGATCGACGAGGCCGAATGGGCGAAGATCGTCGAGGAGGCGGGGTGAGAATGCTGGAAGAGAATAACGTTATCGCGGCGCGGATCGCCGAACTGCTGCGCGCGCGCGGCGAGAAGATCGCCGTGGCCGATGGCGCGACCGGCGGGCTGATTTCCGCCTCGCTGCTCACCGTGCCGGGAGCGCTGTCGTTCTATGTCGGCGGCGGCGTGGTCTATTCCAAGGCGGCGCGGGATGCTCTCTATGCGCTGGGCGAGGATACATTCGCGGGCATGAAATCGGCGACCGAGGACTATGCCGCGCTGCAGGCCCGCGCGATCCGCGACAATTTTCAGGCGGACTGGGGCATTGCCGAATCCGGCGCGGCGGGCAGCAGCAAGCATCCGATGGGCGTCGCTTCGGGCCGCAGCTGCGTCGGCATCGCCGGTCCCGGCGGGATTTCGGTGACATTGCTGACCGAGACGCAGAGCGACGACCGCATTGCCAACATGCAGACTTTCACGCGCCGCGCGCTCGAATTTCTCGAAAGCACGCTGGCAGGGGCGGAGAAATGACGCTGGGGCTTTCGGTTGACGAAGTGCTCACCACCACGCGCACGGTGCGCAAGCGGCTCGACGTGACCAGGCCGGTGCCGCGCGAAATGCTTGAGGAATGCCTCGACATTGCCTTGCAGGCGCCGAACGGGTCGAACCTCAATCGCTGGCGCTGGATCATTGTCGACGATCCGCAGGTCATCGCCCGCATTGCCGAGGTTTACCGCGGGGCGACGAACTGGTCGGCGGACCGTGACGGCGCATCGGACGAGACCGGCAATACCGCCGCGATCTACAGCCGCATCGAACGCGGGGCGCAACTGCTCGATTCGGCCTATGCGCTGGCCGAGAAGTTCGACAGGCTGCCCGCGATCGTCGTGCCGCTGATGCGCGGACGCACCGACGGAATTGACCTGTTCAACCAGTCGGGCATGTGGGGCTCGGTCTATCCGGCGGTGTGGAGCTTCTGCCTTGCCGCGCGCGAGCGGGGGCTGGGCACGTGCTGGACGACTGCCTCGTGCATGCGCGAGGCCGACCTGTGCGAGGTGCTGGGCATTCCGCAGGCGAAATTCACCCACATCGGCTTGCTGCCGGTCGCCTTCTACGAGGGCGACAGCTTCCGGCGGGCCTGGCGGAAGCCGGTGTCCGAAGTGCTCACCTGGAACAGCTTCGAGGGCTGAACCTGCGCCTGACCTGCGGCCGGATCACGGCACCGTCTGGAATGCGACGAAATCGAACCCGGCAGATTCGAAGGCATCGGCAAAGGCGTAGGAGTCGGGTGGCCCGCTGGGGAAAATGTCCGGCAGGAATATCCGGTGCTGAAGCGGGTCGGTCATGGATTCGAGGAACACGTCTGCGGTGTTGCCGCCGGTCGGCCGCAAGAAGAAGTCGTCCATCGAGGCATTCGATATTCTGATGATGTCGCCGGTTTTCAGATCTTCGATCACGATGTGCACGGGCAAGGTGCCATCCACATTGAATGTCCAGTCCCCGGTGCCGGCGTCGAAAAAGTCGTTCGGCTCGCTTGGGAGGGTGCCATTGATCGAGACTTCCTGCGCGCTGGTGACCTTGACCGGAATGTCATAGCTGACAATGCCGCCATTGCCGTCGTCGAATGTCACCCTGAATTCGTCGTCCCCTGCGAAATCCGGGGTGGGATCGAAGACGAAGGTTGTCGGATCGTCATCGTCGGCATCGCCGATAGTGCCGTGCTCGGGCAGGGTGCTTGAGACCAGAATTGCATCGCCGTCGGGGTCAAAGCCGTTGATGATGAAATTTGCAGGTGTGTTCACCGGGGTCGTGATTTCCAACGTGGCATCGACGCCTACCACCGGATCGTCGTTCACCGATCTTACCGTGACGCTCACCACTTGCAGGAACTCACCGTCCTGGCTGGTGCCCCTGATGGTGAAATCGTCGGATCCGTTGAAATCGACATCGGGTTGATAGGTATAGGCGCCGGTGGTCTGATCGACGGTAACCGCGCCGTTGGCTGCCGGAGTGTGCAGGGCGAACTCGATGGTATCCATGTCCTGATCGGTGATGTCCGATGTTCCGTTGAGCCCAACGTCCTCGTCGGTGACCACTTCGAGAGGGCTCGTGCCGGTCGGAGCATGGTTGATCGGCTCGCCGGTGCCTTCGGTGACGGTCACGGTGACAGTCGTCTTGACGCTGGCTCCGGCCCGGTCGGTATAGGTGACCTTGAACTTGTCTTCGCCCGTGAAGCCTTCGTCGGGCGTGTAGGTGAGTGTGTCGCCCTCGACAGACAGCACGCCGTTTTCAGGCATATCGTCGGCGAGAACCGTGGGTGAGATGCGGTCCTTTTGCTCGGGCGGGACATTGTCGGCCTGATCGACGTCGCTGGCTACCAGTGGAATAACGAGCGGCGTCGCCTCGGCGGTTGTCA